>NZ_VOZV01000041.1:0-23441 GCF_013419565.1 Acinetobacter sp. YH12072
AGTTGGGTGTATTTCTTCATTGTGTGCTTTCCAATTGCGAGTTGAAAAAGTCTAATGATTCTATGAATACACCTAACTTTTTCAACTAATTACAAATGTGTTGCACTTGGGATTTGAATCTGCGTAATAAAAAAATGAAATATTTATAAAATAAAAAGAGGGCTATAAAAGCCCTCTCTACGAATTGATTATAAAAGAATTAGATCAGTTCGATTGCGACCGCAGTTGCTTCACCACCGCCAATACATAGCGCAGCGATACCATGTTTACCGCCTGTACGTTTCAATGCATGAATCAAGGTCAGGATAATACGTGAACCTGTAGAACCAACCGGGTGACCGAGCGCACATGCACCACCATTGATGTTGACTTTTTCAGGATCAAGCTTGAACTCATCCATTGGGCACATGGTGACCATAGCAAACGCTTCATTGATTTCCCAAAGGTCAACTTCCTCAGCTTTCCAGCCAGTTTTATCCAGAACTTTCTGAATCGCACCCACTGGCGCAATCGTGAATTCAGATGGATGCTGGGAGTTTGAAGCATAAGCAATGATTTTAGCCAAAGGCGCTAAACCTTTAGCTGCTGCATTGTCGCTTGAAGTCAGAACAAGGGCAGAGGCACCATCTGAAATTGAGCTGGCATTTGCTGCCGTAATTGTCCCGTCTTTTGCAAAAGCAGGACGAAGAGTTGGAATCTTATCAATATTGGCATTGAAAGGTTGTTCGTCCTTATCAACTACGACATCACCTTTACGGGTGGAAACAGTGACTGGCACGATTTCATCAGCGAAGTAACCTTCATTGACTGCAGTTTGAGCACGTTTCAGTGAACGGATCGCAAACTCATCCATCTGTTCACGGGTATAGCCTTTTGTATTCGCCATATCTTGAGCAAATGAGCCCATCAGGCGACCAGTTTCGGCATCTTCCAGGCCATCCAGGAACATATGGTCCTTGATTTCACCATGACCCATACGGAAACCGCCACGCGCTTTTGGCAATACATATGGCGCATTGGTCATGGATTCCATCCCACCTGCAACCACATAAGTTGCAGAACCTGCCTTAATCATATCTGCCGCTTGCATAACTGCTTTCATGCCTGAACCACATAATTTGTTGATGGTGACGGCACCTGTAGAATCAGGCAGACCCGCTTTACGCATCGCTTGACGAGCAGGACCTTGTTTTAAACCTGCCGGGAGTACACAACCCATAATGACTTCTTCAATATCGGTTGGCTGCAAGCCTGAACGAGCAATCGCTTCTTTGATGGTGACAGCACCCAGTTCAGGTGCAGTAACGCTAGCCAAGCTGCCTTGAAAGCCGCCCATCGCTGTACGTGCGCCATTGACAATTACGATGTCAGTCATTGTTATATCTCCCTATAAGTTTTGATCATTTTTTCTCGAACCTAAGCAGTATATTGAAAAAAGTACAGGATTAAAGTCCTAATCTGGATAAATCATAGACTCTAGGGTTTTATTAACAGGATGCCAGATGTTCGATCCGGATATGTCCCATTTTATTCAAGACAATACGTTGCTGGGACGAAAGGTGAGTAGAACAATAATAAAAGCTGCCATTCGATCCAATTGGTAAAGCCGTCTGGGCTTGATAAGTTACGTTCGGCATACTTAAAGCACCTCGCCAACTCAAGTTACCGTATTTAAGATTAAGTTGTTCAATGTGTAAAATTTGTTCGTCATTGTCGACTTGACGATTACGGTTTTTATCAATAAATACCAGCAAATTTTTATTCCATTGGTTTGCTTGGCAGGTTAATGAATCTTGACTGGGACAAATCACAATATTCTGGTGAAACACAGCTGCCTGGCTGCGTGCATAACGATTGGTTGCTGTAAGTTTCATCGGAATATTTTTGGCTTCCTGCTTGGATAAATAATCATGAAAGTAAGGCAAGGCAATTGTGACCACAATTGCGATAAGGGCAATACAGATAATTAACTCAACAATAGTGAACGCTCTTGTTATCTTTTTATACATAGAGTTACCTGATTTATATATTATTTTTATTTGAAACATGCTATTAATTGTGCGTTTTTTATGCTTAATTGAGCGAGTAAGCAATGCCTTACTCAAAATTCAAAAAGGCGCTTAAAAATAAATTGGCAATGACAATAGGCGATTCACAACAAAAAATTGAGTAAAAAATTACTGAATTACAACGGAAATTGTAAGTAATTTTGTCAATAATTTACTTGATTAGATTAATCAAGCACTTGGAAAAATAATAAAGTGTTTGTATGATGCGCAGTGAATAGCTTAAAAATAACACTGGGGTAAAAAAAGCCTATCTCAGAATGGCCTATTAGAAGGCTTGAGCTTGAACAACAATTGTTATCTCTGGAGGATAAATCCATGAAAATGAGTCGTATTGCTTTAGCAATGCTTGTAGCTGCTCCTTTTGCTGCTGCAAACGCAGGCGTAACTGTTACTCCATTAATGTTAGGTTATACTTGGCAAGACACCCAACACAACAATGGCGGTGATGATGGCGAACTAACAACTTCTGGTGAAATGGAAGATGATCTATTTGTTGGTGCTGCAATTGGTGTTGAACTAACTCCATGGTTAGGTTTTGAAGCTGAATATAGCCAAGTTAAAGGCGATATGCGAGATCTACCAGGTGCTGAATACAAAGGCCAGAACATTGCAGGTAATTTCTATGCAACTTCTGACGTATTTACTGGCAACTATGACAGCAAAATCAAGCCATATGCATTGTTAGGTGCTGGTCACTACAAATATGAGTTTGACGGTGCTTCAGAAACTGCTTTAGGTCGTACTGGTCGTGGTTTTGAAGAAGAAGGTACACTAGGTAATGCTGGTATCGGTGCATTCTGGCACATCAACGATGCTTTAGCGCTACGTACTGAAGCTCGTGGTACTTACCACTTCGACGAAAAATTCTGGAACTATACAGCACTTGCTGGTCTTAACGTAGTTCTAGGTGGCCGTTTGAAACCAGCTGCTGACGTTGTAGAAGTTGCTCCAGTTGAGCCAGTAGCTCCAGTAGCTCCAGCTCCACAAGAGTTGACTGAAGACCTGAACATGGAACTTCGCGTGTTCTTTGATACGAATAAATCAAACATCAAAGACCAATACAAACCAGAAATCGCTAAAGTTGCTGAGAAGCTAGTTGAATATCCAAACGCAACTGCTCGTATCGAAGGTCACACAGACAGCACTGGTCCACGTGCATTGAACGAACGTTTATCTCTAGCTCGTGCTAACTCTGTTAAATCTGCACTTGTTAACGAATACAACGTAGATGCATCTCGTTTGTCTACTCAAGGTTTCGCTTGGGATCAACCGATTGCTGACAACAACACTAAAGAAGGTCGTGCTATGAACCGTCGTGTATTCGCGACAATCACTGGTAGCCGTACTGTTCTAGCTGAACAACCAGCTGCTCAATAATTCGTTATTGAATAGTGATTAAAAAAAGCGACTCTTTGAGTCGCTTTTTTTATGGCTGTTTTTTGCATACACTTGCTGCTCGAAACTGATTTTGAGTTAAAGCATGAGCATAGAACTTCCTCAAGACTTACAAAGTCTGGAAGCTAATAGTGGTATATATGCAATCTGGATGATCTTTCATCATTATGGAATAGATCTGCATATTCCTGATTTAGTACAATTGACACAGCATAATGATGAGATGGGAGCTTCAAGTATTGCACTCGCTGTTGCACTTAAAACACTAGGGCTTGATGTTGAATTTTTTACAGAAACTGATCCCGATAAACAGCCGCTTGAAATCCAGTTTTATCAAAAAGCACAAGAACTCAAAGTGTCTGTTCATGAATATCCACTTTCTTATACAGATATTCAAAAATCAGTAGATAAAGGCCGTTTTGTAATCGTGTTCTACGATACGCTGGAAGGGGTAGGGAACCATTCATTAATTTATGAAATCAATGAAAAAGAAATCAGTTTCTTTGATAGTTTTAATGCTATGTCTAAAGAAGTTTTCGAACAGCAGCGTCGAGTAGAAGGTATTTGTCAGCAAGTCATCGTGATTGATGACCGTAATTTTGTCATGCGTCATAGCTGATTTCAGAATATAAAAAAGCAGCTACTTGAGCTGCTTTTTTAATAAAGGTGAGAACTTAGTCTTTTTCAATATTCATCGGTCGAACATCCATCTCCTGATAGGAAACCAGTTTGGTTTTATATTTCCACTTATAACCCAGCCAGATCACCAGGAATAATAAAATACCGATATAAGTAGAAAGGACAGCCAACCACTCACCATCTAGGATAGCTTGATAATTTTGACCTAGAACAACAATTGAACAAAGGACGAAGGCAAACCAAGGCGCGAACGGGAAGAATTTAGCTCTATAGGCCAGACCTTCAAGTTGATAGCCTTGAGCCAGATAACCTTTACGGAAGCGGTAATGTGAGATCGCAATCCCGAGCCAGACAATGAAGCCACACATACCTGACATATTCAGCAACCAGTTAAAGACTTCCTGCTCGCCAAAGAATGTGGTCAAGAAGCATAGTGCCGCAATCGCCGTGGTCGCATACAGGGCATTCATCGGTACACCGCGTGGATCCAGATGGGCGAACAGCTTAGGTGCACTGCCTTTACGCGCCATATCGAACAGCATACGGGTCGAAGAATACATGCCTGAGTTACCTGCAGACAGAATTGCAGTCAGAATTACCGCATTCATCATACTGGCTGCAAAAGCAAAACCTGCTTTCTCATACAATAAAGTGAAGGGAGAAAGGGCAACATCTTCTGTTGCAGCTGCCTGTAAGAGACGCGGATCATTATAAGCAACCAATGTACCGATAATGAAAATACACACGATATAGAACAGCAAGATTCGCCAGAAGATCTGCTTGATTGCGACAGGAATGGTTTTCTGCGGATCTTTAGATTCACCAGCGGCTACACCAACCATCTCGGTTCCCTGGAATGAGAATCCGGCAATCATGGCAACACCAATCAAGGCCTGGAAACCGCCTACAAAAGGCGCTTCACCTACGCTCCAGTTTGCAAATGCCGAAACACCCGGTGTGAGCATGATCTTGGCAATCATCCAGATCCCGATGATGATAAAGGCAATAATTGCCAGAACTTTCACTAATGAGAAGAAGAATTCTGATTCACCAAAACCTTTTACTGTGAGAGCGTTAATCCCAAAGATCACCGCGAGGAAGATCGCACTCCAGTAAAAGCCCGGAATATCAGGGAACCAGAATTTCATAATGAACTGTACGGCAACCAGTTCAAAGGCAACGGTAATCGCCCAGTTGTACCAGTAGTTCCAGCCTAAAGCGAAACCGAAACCACCTTCGACATATTTGGTACCGTAGGTAAAGAATGCGCCCGAGGTCGGATTATGAGTCGCAAGTTCTCCAAGGCTGGTCATCAAGAAATAAATCATTACGCCAATCAGGGCATAGGCGAGAAGTGCGCCACCCGGGCCTGCGCTGGCAATAGTCGCACCTGAGGCCAGGAATAAACCTGTACCGATAGACCCGCCAATCGCGATCATATTGAGATGACGAGCACCAAGCTTACGCTGCAGCTGCACGCTGTTCTGAGTTTCGCTCATCATGATTCCTTAGCATTTTTTTGAGTGCTGGCGAAGAGCACTTTAAAACCTTGTTGATCAGTTTTGACTGTACATTGGCCAAAACTTTGTTCAATTAAAATTGGATAATTTAAGAAACGGTTTGCCACAATCCATAATTCACCGCCAGACTTGAGATGACGACGCGAAGTCTTGCATAAAGTTTCGCTGGCCGCATAATTGGTCTGGATTCCTTGATGGAAAGGAGGATTGCTGACAATGGCATGTAAAAAAAGCGGTGCATCTTCAATACCTGACACAGCTTTAATTTCCAGCTGCTGAGGGTTGAGCTGATTTTTCTCAAATGTCATTTGGGTAGAAGCCAAGGCAAAGGCATCTACGTCCAGAGCAAAAATACGGTTCTCAGGATTCAGTTTGGCTAAATAAGCACTGATCACACCTGCGCCACAGCCAAAGTCGGCAATCTTGCCTGAGGTCACCTGAGATAAATAGGGTAAGAACACCGCTGTTCCTACATCCAGATGATCCTGACTGAATACACCTGGAAGTGCACAAATCTGCAAATCACCTTTTGGTGTGGCCACTGTATAGGTCTGTGCCCAATCTGCCAACGCTTTTGCTTCGACCGTGCAGTCTAGAGTCAATTGCCACAATTGGCAATGTCGTGCGCTGTCGAGCTTGATGAGTTTACCATAAGCCTGTAGCTGCTTTGCCGCACGCTCTACGCCACCTTTCTTTTCACCCACAAGAAAGACACTGCTGCCTTGTTTTAATCGGGCTGCAATATTGTGAATCAGATAATTCAATAATTCTTTTGATTTAGGTACGAAAATAACCGCCTGATCAAATTCTTGATCAGGAAATTCTGCACCGAAATGAATCTGAGCCTGCTGTGACTGGAAATATTGAAAATCATTATAATTCCATGTCCAAACAAAGGGCTGGATAGATTCACCACATTCAGCAAGAAGCTCATCGGTCGGGGCATTTACCAGCAATACGCGACCAGACAAATAATCATATTGTCTTAATAAAACTTCGCTTTTAGGATCCATAGATCTCTCTCCAATAGAAAAAACACTGTCCGAGTCCAACCCAGACAGTGTTCTTTGGACATGAAATTACTTCTTTACTTCAGGAAGTACAATATTCAATATGAGGGCTGCAATACCGCCTGTCGCAACACCGGAACTAAAGATGTTACGGAATAATTCAGGAAGATGTTCCAGAATCTGAGGTACCTGTGCAACGCCTAAGCCAAGTGCAAGCGAGATTGCAATGATCAGCAGGGCACGACGGTCTAAGTGAATACCAGACAGGATATTAATCCCAGATGCAGCGACTGCACCAAACATCACCATCACTGCGCCACCAAGCACAGCTTGAGGAACGGCTTGGATCACACCTGCAACAGCAGGCAGTAGACCTAGAATCACGAGGAGTGCTGCGATCCAGATCCCGACATAACGGCTAGCTACACCAGTCAGCTGAATGACACCATTATTTTGTGCGAAAACTGAACTTGGGAAAGTATTAAATAAGCCTGCAAGTAGGGAGTTAGCACCATTTACCAATACACCACCTTTAATGCGATTCATCCAGGTTTGACCATCCACTGGCTGATTCGATAATTTTGATGTTGCGGTAATATCACCAATGGCTTCTAGTGAAGTCACCAGGTAAATGAATGCCATTGGAATGAATAAGCTCCATGAGAAGCTTAAACCAAAATGCATTGGGGTAGGAATCTGAACCAGAGGTGCATCTTTTAAACCATCAAAGTTGAGATGACCCATAAAGCCGGCAAGGATATAACCCACAACCAGTGCAATCAGAATTGCTGAGCTTTTTACCCAGGTAATACGCACACGGTTCAGTAAAATAATTAATGCCAGAACGGTACATGACATGATCAGGTTATCTGCATTGGCGAAAGTTTTGTCACCCATGGCTTGATAACCACCACCCATGCTGATCAGACCTTCTTTAATCAAGGTTAAACCAATCAATAGAACTACAATACCCGTTACTAGTGGAGTAATGAGTTTCTTCACCCATGGCAAAATGCGTGACACGCCCATTTCAATAAATGAACCTGCAATCACTACACCAAAGATCGAAGCCATCACCGCTTCTACCGGTGTGCCTGCAGCGACCATCGCTGAACCGATCCCGATGATTGGGCCAATAAAGTTAAAACTTGTACCCTGAACAATCAGCAAGCCTGCGCCAAAGGGACCCACTTTCTTGGATTGTAAGAAAGTTGCGATACCAGAGATCACCAAAGACATGGACAAGATCATGTTGGTGTCTTCTTTAGACACACCCAATGCCAGACAGATCAGTAAACCTGGCGTTACAATTGGGACAATAATGGCCAATAAATGCTGGAATGCGGCTAAAAATGCGATAAACGGTTTAGGACGATCTTCAAGGCCGTAGACAAGGTCAAGTTGATCTTTAGAAAGAGGAGATTGATTAAAATCAGACATGTGTCAATGCAAATTAAGGCTGGGTGGCGCTATTCTAATCGAGTTACACGTCATTACAAAAGTAATTGGAAAAAAAATTGACGCTCTCTACAAACAGTCACTGTCAAAAGTTTGTATTTTTCTGTATAATTTGCCCTCAAATTTAAAACGTATCGAATTTACATGTCAGATATTAAAACTCTCCGTAACATTGCCATTATCGCGCACGTCGACCATGGTAAAACCACTCTTGTAGACAAACTTTTGCAACAATCAGGTGCTCTCGGTGATCGCGCGGGTGAGATCGAGCGTGTCATGGATTCGAACGCGTTAGAATCTGAACGTGGTATTACCATTCTTGCAAAAAACACTGCAATCAAGTGGTTAGATAAACGTACAGATACAGAATACCGTATTAACATCGTGGACACCCCGGGACACGCCGACTTTGGTGGTGAAGTTGAACGTGTAATGTCGATGGTTGACTGCGTACTGCTTCTTGTAGATTCACAAGAAGGTCCTATGCCACAAACCCGTTTCGTAACGCAAAAAGCGTTCGCGCGTGGTTTGAAACCAATCGTAATTATCAATAAAGTTGATAAACCAAGTGCGCGTCCAGACTGGGTAATCGACCAAGTATTCGACCTGTTCGACAACCTTGGCGGTACTGACGAACAGTTAGACTTCCCAGTAGTTTATGCTTCTGGTCTTCGTGGTGTTGCTGGTCCTTCTCCAGAAGAACTTGCTGACGACATGACTCCATTGTTCCAAACAATTGTAGACATCGTTGAGCCACCAGCAGTTGACGTTGACGGTCCATTCCAGATGCAAATTTCATCTTTGGACTATAACAGCTTCGTAGGTGTAATCGGTGTTGGTCGTATCCAGCGCGGTTCAGTGAAATTAAACACTCCTGTGAGTGTGATCGACAAAGAAGGCAAAACCCGTAACGGCCGTATCTTGAAAATCATGGGTTACCATGGTCTAGAACGTGTTGATATTGAAGAAGCTTCTGCAGGTGATATCGTTTGTGTAACTGGTATCGATGCACTGAACATTTCAGATACAATTTGTGATCCTAAAAATGTTGAAGCGCTTCCAGCACTTTCTGTAGATGAACCGACTGTGTCTATGACTTTCCAGGTGAACAACTCTCCGTTCGCTGGTAAAGAAGGTAAATTCGTAACTTCACGTAATATCCGTGAGCGTCTTGACCGCGAATTGATCCACAACGTAGCACTTCGTGTTGAAGATACTGACAGTCCTGACCGTTTCAAAGTATCTGGTCGTGGTGAGCTTCACCTTTCTGTACTGATCGAAAACATGCGTCGTGAAGGCTTCGAACTTGGTGTATCACGTCCGCAAGTGATCATGAAAGAAATCGACGGTCAAATGCAAGAACCGTACGAAAACGTAACGTTTGACGTTGAAGAACAGCACCAAGGTTCTGTAATGGAACAAATGGGTCACCGTAAAGGCGAAATGACCAATATGGAAGTTGACGGTAAAGGCCGTATCCGTATTGAAGCAACTGTTCCTTCACGTGGCTTGATCGGTTTCCGTTCTGAATTCATGACCATGACTTCTGGTACTGGTATCATGACTTCAAGCTTCTCGCACTACGGTCCTGCTAAACAAGGTACTGTTGCGAAACGTCAAAACGGTGTACTGATTTCTATGGTTCAAGGTACTTGCCTGGGCTATGCACTGTTCACACTTCAAGACCGTGGTCGTCTGTTTGCTAAACCACAGTTAGAAGTTTATGAAGGTATGATCGTAGGTATCAACTCACGTTCTGACGACATGGTGGTTAACCCAACTAAAGCGAAACAGTTAACTAACGTACGTGCGTCTGGTACTGATGAAGCATTGACTCTTGTTCCAAACCTTGAATACACGCTAGAACAAGCACTTGAATTCATTGAAGATGACGAGCTAGTTGAAGTAACACCTAAGTCAATCCGTATCCGTAAACGTTACCTGACTGAAAACGAACGTAAACGTAACCGTTCTAAATAAGACCGGTCACTGATACGAAAAAAGCCGCTGAATCAGTTCAGCGGCTTTTTTATTGGGTAGAAATTACATACACTTAATAAATTAGTTTTAAATAGAAATCCCTAACTAATGTATAATCCATCACAAAATTGTATAAAAATACTGGTGACTTTATGAGCATTATTCAAGAATTTAAAGAATTTGCGGTAAAAGGCAATGTCATGGATCTCGCAGTGGGTGTGATCATTGGCGGTGCTTTTGGTAAAATTATCGATTCTATGGTGAAAGATATCATCATGCCTGTCGTGAGCTGGATCTTGGGTGGTGATGTTGATTACTCTAACTGGTTTGTCGTGTTAGGCGATAATCCAAATAATGTGACCAATCTGGCTGAAGCACAGGCAGCCGGTCTGAATGTCTTTGCTTATGGTAATTTCTTGACCATTCTCATTAACTTCCTGTTATTGGCATGGGTTGTATTCTGGTTGGTGAAACTGATGAACAAACTGCGCCGTGATAAAGCAGAAGAAGCAGCGCCTGAACCTGAAGCGACTCCGGAAGATATTGCATTGTTACGTGAAATTCGTGATGAGCTAAAAAAACGTCCGGAAGCTTAAGCTTTTGGAGTAAATAAAAAAACGGCGTATAAGCGCCGTTTTTTTATTTTCTGACCTCTCCCTAACCCTCTCCTGAGAGGAGAGGGAACCCTAAAGGAATTAAAAATCCATCCGAAACTTAATTTCTACCAAATGAAAACCGAACTGACTTTTGATTGGGCCATGCAGAACATGTTCTGCAGCAGTAAAGACCAGTTTATCAATCACTGGAACAAGTTGGCCTTTTTTTACTTCACCGAGTTCACCACCACGTTTGGCAGAGTTACAGGTCGAATATTGTTTGGCAATCTTAGAAAAATCTGCACCTGCCAGAATCTTCTTCTTAAGCTGTTCAGCCGTATCTTTATCCTTAACCAGAATATGACGGACAATCGCAGTCTTCATGATTTCTTACCTCGTACAGCAGCCACACGCTTAGGTGAAAGCTTTACCTTTTTTAGCGGCTGGCATTCAGGACAATAGACGGATGCGCGCTGGCCGAGCTTGATATTTTCCAGTGTCGTTTCGCAGTTCACGCACATTTCTCCTGCACGGCCATAAGCCAACAGCGTCTGCTGGAAATAACCATTTTCTCCCATAGCATTGGTGTAGTCGCGTAAGGTAGAACCACCTAAGTCAATCGCCTGTTTTAAAATACGCTTGATCTCAACCACCAGTTTTTCAATCTGTTCGAAACTCAAACTTGAGGCTGGCTGGGCTGGATGAATACCCATATTGAACAGGCTTTCAGTTGCATAGATATTGCCTACGCCGACCACGACATGGTTATCCATAATTGCAACTTTGGTGCCAACGTTTTTATTTTTCAGTTTTTCAAATAGATATTCGGCATTAAAAGCCTCACTTAATGGCTCAGGCCCAAGCGTATCAATCAGTTTGCTTTGTGATTGAGCGTCTAACCAGAGAATACAGCCGAAACGGCGCGGATCATGATAACGCAGCTGAATCTCTTCAAACTGAATAATCAGATGATCATGCTTGCGCAATTCTTCATTGGCTTCACACAAGCGAAAGCTGCCTGACATACCTAGATGCCAGAGCATTGTATCCTGTTCAAATTGCGCCAGAATATATTTGGAACGCCGCGTAAGCTGTAGCAGGCGCTGTCCTTGCAGACGCGCGAGATCATCAGGAATCGGCCAACGTAAACTAGGCTGATGCACTTCAACTTTTAGCACTTGCTGATTAAGAAGGGGAAGGAGGCTGGTTTTGGTGGTTTCAACTTCGGGTAATTCAGGCATAACACTTAGCAGCTAATATCATGAGGCTAATATTGGGCGTTTTAAGTCTGAATGCAAGTCCTATTTGACTAGAAGTTATAAGCAGGACATTCAAAAATATTTTAACATTTGGTTAAAAAATAAACTTTAATATTGAGATGGTTTCAGATCCAAATAATAAAAATAGGAAATATATAGGTTGATTTTTAGTATTTAACTTACTGAAAAATATAAATTATGAAGAATTTATTGTTATATAAAATATCTTTTCTTATAACTCAAAGTTTTACTAATAATAAAAAAATTGCTGCGTTTTTAAGTGAAAAGTTATGTAACGTTCTGTATCAAGTCATACAGGGCATGCATCAGGCTGCCTTTACTCTCTCCATATGTTTAGGTTTTATATGAAAAAGTTAAGTCTAGCTTTATTGCCATTGATGGCAGCCATGACCTCTGCGCAGGCTGAGTCTGCATTTGATTCCCAAGGACAGTACCTATTAGGCGACTGGAATGGAAAACGTACTGAGCTTGCTCAACAAGGCGTCAAGTTTGAAGCAAACTTGCTGACAGATACAGCTTATCTGGCTGATGGCGGACGTAATGAAGGGGCTGATCCTCTAACTTCTGCACAGTTATGGTTAGGTACACAGTTAGACATGGAAAAACTGGCAGGTTGGGATGGCGTAACGGTTCGTGCAGTTGCGACTGCACGTCAGGGACAAAGTACATCGGTACGTGATTTACAAGTATCTCAAACAGTACCGCATATGGCTAATGTGCAAGGAACATTTGGCCGTGGTAACCAGGACAGCCGTTTAACCGAACTTTCAATTGAAAAGAACTATAAGGATCAAGGTCTGAGTATTAAAGCTGGTCGTCTGGGTCTGGGTATGGACTTTAACGTGATGGCTTGTGATTTTGCCAGTACAGCATTCTGTGCTGCGCAGATGGGTAAATGGCAGGGCAATATCTGGATGAATACCCCAGTCGCACAATGGGGTGCACGTGTAAAACAGCAGTTAAATCCTGAAGTTGCTGTACAAGTCGGTGTTTATGAATTTAATCCAGATAATGGTAATGCCAAAGCCGAAGGTCAGGGCTGGAGTCTGGATACCGACAATGCTGATGGTGTGACCATTCCTGCAGAAGTAATCTGGACACCAAAATCATTGGTAAATGGTTTGCCTGGCAGCTATCGTGTAGGCGGTATGTATAACACTGCTGATGATGTTGCCAACCAGAAAGATGTTGCGACAGGTGAAGGAAAAAACCGCACCTTTGCGGGCTGGTTAGCTGTAGAGCAGCAATTGACTTCAACGGGTAATGACCGTCAGGGTTTACACTCATTCGCTAACTTTACCTGGCATGATCGTGATACCAATAAAGTAGATAATTCACAACAGTTGGGTCTGAAATATATTGGTCTGGTGGATAGCCAGCCGAATGATATATTGGGTTTAGCGGTTAACCGTGTACATGTAAATGACCGCTTTGCAGATTCACGTCCAATTTATGATGCGAGTGCCGAATACAATATCGAACTCAACTACAGCTATAACGCAACAAAATGGCTGATGCTACGTCCAAACCTGCAATACGTTATAAATCCGGGATCTAGCAATCAAGTGGATAATGCATTGGTGTTAGGTTTGACTACACGAGTGATCTTCTAAAAAGAATTTAATCACGTTATAAATAAACAGGCTCATCAGAGCCTGTTTTTTATTTTTTGGTAAAAAGTTCTGAAAAGCCACTTCACAAAAAGAGGGAATACCGCGTGTCACTACTATTTCAGCCGGTTCAGTTTGGATCATTGCAACTTAAAAATAAAATTGTGATTGCCCCGATGTGTCAGTACTCTGCAACCGAGCAAGGTGAAATCACTTACTGGCATGAACAACAATGGGCCAATTATGCCTTATCCAGTGCAGGTCTTTGCATTGTGGAAGCCACCGCTGTACAGCCTGAAGGGCGCATCAGTTATGCCGATTTAGGGCTTTGGAATGACCAGCAGGCCAGCCAGATCAAAACCTTATTGCAAAAGGTCAAGTCAATTTCTCCTATGCCTTTTGCAATTCAACTCGCACATGCAGGCCGTAAAGCTTCTACAGATAAACCTTGGGGTGGCAAAGGGCAGTTCGCCCCAGATCATTCACTCGGTTGGCAAACTGTCTCTGCCAGTGATATTCCTTTCCAGACTCATGAACATCCACCTAAGTCTTTAAGTGTTGATGAAATCCAGCAAGTAATTCAGGATTTTGCAGCCAGTGCAAAGCGGGCGGTTGAAGCTGGCTTTGAACTGATTGAACTACATGCAGCACATGGTTATTTACTGCATCAGTTCATGTCACCGTTATCGAATCATCGTCAGGATCAATATGGCGGTTCATTTGAAAACCGTATTCGTCTGACGCTTGAAGTATTTGAAGCAATAAAAGCCGCCGTACCAGAAGGTTTTCCAATTGGTGTTCGTATCTCAGCAACGGACTGGATGGATGGCGTAGAAAGTTGGGATGTAGAATCTTCAGTCGAACTATCCAAAGAACTGGAGAAACTGGGTGCAGTCTATATTCACGTTTCGAGTGCAGGTTTACATGTAGATCAGAAAATTGATGTGCATCCGAATTATCAGGTCCCTTTTGCTGAAGCGATTAAAAAGGACGTGAATATTCCAGTCATTGCTGTGGGTTTGATTACCGATGCACAGCAGGCAGAAGGCATACTGGAGTATAAACAGGCTGATGCGATCGCGATTGCACGTGCCTTGCTTTATGATCCACGCTGGCCTTGGCATGCCGCAGTAACGCTGGATGAAAAAATAGCAATTTCTCCACAATATTTACGTTCTGCACCGCATGGCTTAAATCAGTTGTTTGAATCGTTTTAAGGCTATTTTTTCTTAGAAAGGCTTATAATAACGCATCTCAAACAACAGGACATTTCATATGATTATTGCGGTAATTGTGCCCATATTTTTATTATTGGCACTAGGTTACCTGAGTGTGAAATGTCAAATTCTAAAAAAAGAACAGGTCGAAATGGTAGGGGCCTTTGTCATCAAAGTGGCCTTACCGTTACTGTTCTTCCAGTTTTTAGCCTCTAAAGATCTGCATGAAATCTGGTATTTTGAATACTTTGCGGTCTATACCTCTGTCACTTTATTACTTTATGGTTTCAGCTTCTGGCTGATGCACCGTCAGTTCCGGAATACCTCCTCGCATAGTGCTGTTCTGTCCTTAGGGGCAGCAATGTCCAATACCGGATTGATCGGTACAGCAGTACTCACTTTATTGGTGGGACAGCATGCAATGACCTATACCTCTCTGGTGGTCATCATTGAAAGCATGATCCTGATTCCGATGGTGTTGATCCTGGCTGCACTCGGTACCCAACATCAAGCCAATCTGGGTAGTCTTGTGAAAAGTACCATTCTCATGCTGTTCAAGAACCCTTTATTTATGGGGGTGATGCTGGGTATGGCCTGTGCGATTTTTGAAATTCGCTTGCCAATTTATCTGGACCAGGTCTTTGCCATGATTGGACAGACTGCCTCACCTTTGGCGCTGTTTGCGATTGGTGGCGGAATCGTGGGCATGAGCCTGAAATATGTGAATCTGCAAAGTTTCTATTTGGTATTTTCCAGCAATATCCTGATGCCGATCCTGATGTATCTAGGTCTTAGTCGACTGACTCACCTGAGTCAGGAAATGATCTATGCTGGGACTTTGATTGCAGCACTGCCTATGCCAACGATTTTCGGTATGTTAGGACAAGCATACGGCCTCAATGAGCGAACCTTAACCCCTTTATTGATGAGTACTATCGCAGGTTTTGTGGTTGCCAGTGGACTTATTACTTTGTGGTGGAGTTAAACAAGCTGACTTACAAATCTATATCCCATAAAAAAGCTCCAATAGGAGCTTTTTTATTTTGATTAAGTCTGATCAACTTTTTTTGGCAGGTGCTTTTTTCTGTTCAGCAATCATTTTATCCACTGCTGCTAGAGATTCTCTGGCCTTAGGAATATTTTCCTGTGCCAGGGCCGCAAAGATCTTTTTCGCTTCAGGCAGGTTTTGCGGAACAATACTACCGTTGGCAAACATATTGCCAATCGCCATGAGGGCGGGGATATAGCCTTTTTTCGCCAGATCCTGAATACTGCTCAAGCCTTGCTGGATCGGCTTTTCATTCTTGGTTTTAAAGCCGTTGCTGATGTCATATAAGGCTTTGGCATGAATGGCCGGCATATTACCCTTGCTAATCAGAGGCTGTAATTTTTTCAAAGCCTGCTGGTCAGAAGCTGTTGTACCTTCAGCAAATAAAAGTATAGCTAGATCTACGGTTGCTTCATCGAAATTGGCTGCCGATGCACGTTCCAGGTATTGTTTGGCTTTGCCCAAATCCTGCTTAAGGCCTAAAGTACCACCGGTATAATTCTTGCCCAGTACATAGTTGGCCACCGGATAACCTTTGCTGGCAGCCTGTTCATATAGCTGAATAGCCTTTTTTTCGTCCTTGGCAGTGCCTTGGCCAGTTTGCGTTAAATAGCCTAGGTTATAGATAGCCTGTGCATTTCCCTGGCTGGCCAGTTTGCTTAAAGCATCGTAGGCACCCTTGAAATTCATGGCATTCACCATCTCTTCAATTTTGGCAAATTGAGGGTCAACTGGGGCATTTGAAGTGTTTGCTAGGGCAAATTGGCTGGACACTGCAAGAATTGCAGCAAGTACTAATTTTTTCATTGTTCCGATAACCTTAATTTTTCTAACACCTAATTCCATGGTGCGATTTTTGTCGTTTTCATCTACATCATAAGACGATTTCAGGCTTTGTAAATACTGAATATGTGACTAATTACAAATTATTTGAGAATCATATAGGAGATGAATCAATAAAAGCGTGCTCGGTTTAAGGTGTGTTTTATTCAGTCAATCTTTGTCTATTTAATTGTTTAGCCTAATAAAAATAAAAAAGCCAGAATTGAATTCTGGCTTTTGCATCAAGATAACAGGTTATTATTGTGGACGTGCCACATCACCACTTAAAGCTTCAGGCAATTCCAGAACTTGTACATCCAGCTCAGCCAATGCTTCAGGTTTGGCAACTACCAAAGCCTGATAACCCTCATCTGTACCAATGCTATTGACCACTTCGACGTCATTGTGCAGCTTGGTCGCAACAGCAGGTGCTTCACCTGTACCTTGAATCAAATGCAACCAGTGTTTTGGCTTGGCTTTGAACCATAAGCGAGCAATCACTTCCTGACCCAGATAACAGCCTTTGTCATAGTGAATGCCTTCACGTTGATGAAGACGCAATTCCTGTGGCTGGAACAGGGTCGCAGTAGTTGCTTGAATCCAAGCCTGACCTGAAGCAATAGCTTGCTGTTGCCAAAGGGTAATATCCGTTTCAGTTTCAACAAAATCAGTCTGGATATCATTAATAACTGGATAAACCGGGCCAACCTGTTCCAGTTTCATTTTTGAAAATGCACCAAACTTTTTAATATGGCTGGCCAGTTCTGCTGCCTGATCTTCAGGGCTGACAATTTCAAAGCTTTCCGGATTAATTTTTTTCAACCAGATACCAAACTGGATACGTCCTTTCAAGCTACAGATCGCTGTATAGCGAGTCAGGTTTTCAGCCAGAGTTTCGACATTTAAAGTAACTTGACCCTGAAGGAATTTTTGCGCATCTACTCCATTCAGCGTAAATAAGGTAAAAGCAGGAGATGTTGCCATGATCAGCCTCAGTTTGAATACTAAAAATCAATCAAACTATTGTGCAGCAAGCATTTAATAGAGGCAAACAAAAAAGCCAACAATCGGGATCATTGGCCTTTTCAGGAGTGTCTAATTAGTGATGATGCGACGAGGTTGGCAGAGGTGAATCACAAGGGAATTTGCCTCCACAGACCCGTACCGTTTCCATCATGCCCTGATCTTCATGATCGAGGATATGACAGTGCTGTACAAAATCACCTTCAAATTTCTTGTAATGACTGCGAAGAATAAATTTATAGTTTGCTTTGATAAACAGGGTATCTTTGAATTGTCCTTTCATGCCACGATATTGCACATCATCTGTGTCATTATCATCAGGCGCTAATTCACTCACATCAACTTCTTTAGATTCGCCATTAGGACCAGTGACAGTTTTTAAGATTTTAACAATCTGGAATGGATTAACATGAATATGGAAAGGATGGCCACCAAAAGCTTCGGTCGTCAGTTCCCATTCATCCGTCTGCCCAATTTGTAACTGACGTACATATTCACGATCCGGATCTTTGGCATGTGTCCGACCGACTGATCCTTCGCCATCAAATGCATCTCCAAAACTGAGTAAGTCACCATCTTCTTTATGGCGGAAGCCAAATTTAAGACCATTTGCGAAAGCCAGTTCAAATTTACTGTACTGTTTTGGTCTGGAAGCGACCAGCTTGTCAATTGCAGGAGTCATTAGGGATGGATGATCGGTAAAGGCAGTAAGATCAAGTTTGGATAACTGAGTCTGAATCTCTTTGCTTAAACCAATTTTTTTCGCGCGCTCTTGCAGGAACTGGGCAGGAGTCTGCGCTTTTGTTTTGCTTGCCTGTACATTGACCCATCCCAGTAGTTGGGCATTGAAAGGGTGGTTTGGAGCTAGTTGAGGAGTAATTTGACCCGTTGGGATCGGTGCATTCACTTCATCCTCAATATTTAATTTGGAGTCATAAATACAGTATTTATTGGTGGTTGGGAAGGTAACCATTGCATCATGACGATAACCAGGCTGGAACACAGACAGTGTTCTGCGCTGTACCTGAGTCATGGTCAAACCATCTTGAGCAATCGTATAAACAGGTAAGCTTTTTAAACTCTCATTAAACTCTTTTAGATCTGCTTCCTGATATGCCAGACAGGCTTTAAGGGTGTCTGCGGCGCTAAATTTACTGGAGTTTGGCAGTTCTTTAATAATCAAACCAATGGTGTCGCGTACACCACCATGAATCATGCGCCAGCGATTAAAAGCATTCTGTTTAACTTTGATCTCCCCTAAAACTTTACCATTGATAGACGTATAAAAGTTCTGGCCGGCCCAAGAGCCAGGATTAGCGATATCTGTATAATCTTCAAGTAATCCTAAGCCTTTACCTTCGCAATTGTTGGGAGGGTCAAATTTTACATCCGGGTCAGGGTTAGAGCATCGATATTGAATTTGCTGGAATAGCAGGATGTTTTCATTTGGATAGCTATTTTTTTCTTTCCATAAAATGTCCATATCGCCTGTTTCAGTGACTTTGCCATTTTTCACTTTTGGTGTTCTTGAGCCTTCTACAATTAATGGGCCTGCCATACCACTCGATACCTGAATAGCCGTTGAGCCATGCAGATGAGCGTGATACCAGTAGGTTCCTGCCGGATGATTCGGCTCCATTTTGTACTGATAGTCAAATTTTTCCTGAGGTTTAAATTTCAGGAAAACATTATCACTATTGCCTTGAGGGCTTACCCAGAAGCCATGAGTATGCAGGTTGGTGGTATTAAAGCAATGTGGATCATTCACATTATCCACTTTGTCTGGGCAGGTGGATTTCTGTTCAGGTGGAAGCTGGTTATTGAGGTTAATTTTCAGGGTTTCACCTTGTTTGACCCGGATCTGCGGACCAATTAAAAGGTCTTCAACAGACTCTCCAGCTTTTTTCTTGTTAAACAAGCTGGCATTAGTGAGATAACCTCTGACGAACAGTTGATCCCAGGTACTATTTCTCGGATTGTAAATCTTGCCGGTTTTATAAGCGACGATCAGTTCATGGGTGCCCTTGGAATTTTTTTGCAATAGGGGCGGATTGCTAATCAAAGTATCGGGTGCTGTTGGAGAAGGTTGTGGATTGTTGGGATTATTGGGAGTGGTAGGTGGGTTAGGGTTGTTGGGAGTTGGCGGTTTAGGATTGGAGGGATTTTTACCTCCATTCCAGCTTGCTGCCAGTACAGCGATCACTGCAGCAACGATACCAAGAATGGCGAGTTGTATCATTGTAATCACCCTTATGTGCTTTTGTGATGAGTGTTGTTGTTGTGAAGTAATTCGAGGGTAGATTTACAAAGTTGAGATACAGACTGTTATCACCAAATTAGGGGGAGGGCGACAGACGGTAAGCTAAAATGACGTGTGTAAAGTATTTTAGATAGGGATGCATTTTATAAGCTCATGTTTATGAATCATTGTCCTATAAATATTTAACGTATTTCTAAAATTGTAAGAAAGTCTTAAAAAATATATGGAATTGAGAATGTAACTTATTTCGGGGTATGTCTAACCTGAAAAATGATTTTTTCGCCTACACTCATCGAGCCATATCTGCAATGAAATTTACCATTTTCGGTTAAGAGTTATGCTTAACACTGAAATAAAAAAATATAGATTCAGTTTTTTATTAAATGAGCTATTTCTAAAATTAAAAAATTCTAAGCTTTGATTTCATATGAAATTTATCCTTAAACTCATTCCAAGAAATTGATTATTTTTTATGCTGTTATCAACATCTCATACTAAAGAATGAGACAGATTTAGGCCTATTTTTCAGAAAAAATGCAATTTAGAGTCAAAATTCTAAAGTATGGGTCAGTAATTTTGGTAAAAATACCATTTTTAGTATTTAAGCTTTTGAAAATTATAAGATTTGGGAAATAGACTTTCGACAGCGTACAATGCCTTTATTAAAAAACAAGTCATCAAGATATTTTGATGAATAAAAAGAGTAATGAAAGAGGGCAGGCAAGCTATGAACAATAACTACCGGAAACCGTTGCAAGGTACCCAGCTGGAATATTATGACGTGCGTCAAGCCGTAGAAGATATTCAGCCAGGCGCATATGCCAAACTTCCTTATACATCTAAAGTGCTGGCCGAGCAGCTGGTACGCCGTTGCGACCCTGCGATTTTAGAACAGTCTTTACGCCAGTTGATTGAGCGTAAACAGGAACATGATTTTCCTTGGTATCCGGCGCGTGTAGTGTGTCATGACATCTTAGGGCAAACAGCACTGGTCGATCTTGCCGGTCTGCGTGATGCGATTGCCGATCAAGGCGGTGATCCGTCTAAAGTCAATCCTGTGGTGCCGACCCAGCTGATCGTCGATCACTCGCTGGCAGTCGAATATGGCGGCTTCGATCCGGATGCATTTGAGAAAAACCGCGCGGTAGAAGATCGCCGTAACGAAGATCGTTTCCATTTTATTGAATGGACCAAAACCGCTTTCGAAAATGTCGATGTAATTCCTGCGGGTAACGGCATCATGCACCAGATCAATCTGGAAAAAATGTCACCAGTCATTCAGAACCGTGATGGCGTGGCATTCCCGGATACCTGTGTGGGGACTGACTCGCATACTCCACATACGGATGCGCTAGGCGTGATTTCAGTCGGTGTTGGTGGATTAGAAGCTGAGAACGTGATGCTGGGCCGTGCATCATGGATGCGTTTGCCAGACATTATCGGTGTCGAACTGGTAGGACAGCGTCAGCCGGGCATTACCGCAACGGATATTGTTTTAGCTCTAACCGAATTCCTGCGTAAAGAACGTGTGGTTGGTGCTTATCTGGAATTCTTCGGTGAAGGCGCAGACAGCATGTCAGTCGGTGATCGTGCCACGATTTCCAATATGACCCCGGAATATGGTGCAACTGCAGCCATGTTCTATATTGATCAGAACACCATTGATTATCTGACGCTGACTGGTCGTGAATCTGAACAGGTCAAACTGGTTGAAACCTATGCGAAAGAGATTGGCCTGTGGTCATCAGAAATGACTCAGGCAGAATATCCACGTGTATTGCGTTTTGACCTATCGACTGTCACCCGTAACATCGCTGGTCCATCCAATCCACATGCGCGTGTATCAACGTCTGACCTGAAAGAAAAAGGCATTGCGGGTGTGGTAGAAAACCGTACGGATGGTTTAATGCCAGATGGTGCGATCATTATTGCGGCAATTACTTCGTGTACCAATACGTCTAACCCACGTAATACCGTGGCAGCAGGCTTGTTGGCACGTAAGGCTAATGAACTTAGTTTAGTGCGTAAACCGTGGGTTAAATCATCTTTTGCTCCGGGTTCTAAAGCAGCGGCGTTGTATTTGGAAGAAGCAGGCGTACTAAAAGATCTGGAGAAACTGGGCTTTGGTATCGTGGCCTATGCATGTACCACCTGTAACGGCATGTCTGGTGCGCTTGATCCGAAGATTCAGCAGGAAATTATCGACCGTGATCTGTATGCGACAGCAGTCTTGTCGGGTAACCGTAACTTTGATGGCCGTATCCATCCTTATGCAAAACAGGCTTTCCTGGCATCTCCACCGCTTGTCGTGGCTTATGCGATTGCCGGTACCATTCGTTTTGACATTGAGAAAGATGCACTAGGCACAGACAAAGATGGCAATCCGATTTACCTGAAAGACATCTGGCCATCGGATGAAGAAATTGATGCTTTGGTGAAAGAGTCCGTGAAGCCGGAACAGTTCAAGAAAGTGTATATTCCGATGTTCGATCTGGGTGAGCGTGAGCAGGCAGCAAGTCCGCTGTATGACTGGCGTCCGCAAAGTACTTATATCCGCCGTCCGCCATACTGGGAAGGGGCATTGGCTGCACCGCGTACTCTGGCAAATATGCGTCCGTTAGCCATCCTTGGCGATAACATTACTACCGATCATTTATCTCCATCGAATGCGATTGTGTTGGATTCGGCAGCAGGTCAATATCTGGCGAAAATGGGCTTGCCTGAGGAAGACTTTAACTCGTATGCAACGCACCGTGGTGATCACCTGACTGCACAGCGTGCAACCTTGGCGAATCCGAAGCTGTATAACGAAATGGTGGTGCGTTCCGACGGTACCATTAAGCAAGGTTCTAAAGCACGTGTCGAGCCGGAAGGTGAAGTGATGCGTATGTGGGAAGCGATTGAAACCTACATGAACCGTAAGCAGCCGCTCATCATTGTTGCAGGTAAAGATTATGGTCAAGGTTCAAGCCGTGACTGGGCTGCGAAAGGTGTGCGTCTGGCAGGTGTAGAAGCGATTGTGGCTGAAGGCTTTGAACGTATTCACCGTACGAATCTGGTCGGTATGGGTGTACTTCCACTTGAGTTTAAGCCGGGTACAGATCGTAAAACTTTGAAGCTGGATGGTACTGAGCTATATAGCGTGATCGGTAATATTGCGCCACGTTCGACTTTGACTCTGGTGATTGAGCGTGTGACTGAAGATGGCAAAAAACAGACCATTGAAGTGCCGGTGACTTGCCGTCTGGATACTGAAGAAGAGGTTTCTGTGTATGAAGCGGGTGGGGTATTACAGCGCTTTGCGCAGGATTTCTTGGAAGGGAATGTGGCTTAATTTTTATTAAATCTTCCCCCAACCCTCCTTTGAAAAAGGAGGAAGTTCCCCATTGCTGTCCCATAGTTTGCTTTAAATAAAAAAACCTGAGTCCTAACAGTTAAAATATGAGTGCAAACAAACACTTTAACGACCAGGATTCAGGTTTTGTCCCATCAGAATACCGTATTTCATGAGCTA
>NZ_VOZV01000042.1:0-23046 GCF_013419565.1 Acinetobacter sp. YH12072
TCAAACGAACAAATAGAGCAGATAGAATTTGCACTCAACCATCGTCCTAGAAAAACACTAGGTTGGTATACACCGAGTGAAGTTATGGCTGGTTTTTATACTGTTGCACTTGCCGCTTGAATCCGCCCAGTGATAAATGTCAATCAAAGTTTCATAGCAGCCCGGTGCAATATATCGCTAAACCCGCAACGACGACTGCCGATGCACATACACAGCATCATCAGACTACTCAATCCGTTAATGAGACAAGCACAACAGGCACGATCATCTATACGTGCCCAATGCATCCAGAAATTAAACAAGATCATCCTGGAAACTGTCCTAAATGCGGAATGACACTGGAGCCACTCATTCCTGAATTAGAGGAAGATGAGAATCCGGAGTTACGTGATTTCCGCCGACGCTTCTGGTGGACACTGCCATTGACCATCATCGTGACTTTTTTGGCGATGTTTGGTCATCAAATGAACCTGTTCAATATGGCGGTTCAGAGCTGGATTGAACTGGTGTTGTCACTCCCAATTGTACTTTGGGCAGGTTGGCCATTTTTTTCCCGGGGTTGGCAATCGGTTGTGAATCGCAGCCCGAACATGTGGACGCTGATTGGTTTGGGCACTGGAGCTGCATTTATTTATAGTGTGGTCGCAACCATTGCACCGCAAATCTTCCCAGACTCATTTATTTCCATGGGTCGTGTCGCTGTTTACTTTGAAGCTTCAGCGGTCATCATTTCATTGACCCTACTGGGACAAATATTGGAGTTAAAAGCACGTTCGCAAACTTCTGCTGCAATTAAGTCACTCCTTGGGCTCGCTCCTAAAACAGCTCGCCGAATCCTGCCTGATGGAACTGAAGAAGATGTTCCTCTAACGCATGTCCATGTAGGAGATTTACTCAGAATTCGCCCAGGTGAAAAAGTGCCTGTGGATGGTGTAATCACTGAAGGAAGTAGTTCAGTGGATGAATCGATGCTGACAGGTGAACCTTTACCTATCACTAAACGTATCGGCGATAAAGTCATTGGAGCTACCCTGAATACCAATGGTTCATTGATCATGCGTTCAGAGAAAATTGGTTCAAGTACCATGTTATCCCAGATCGTACAGATGGTGGCGCAAGCTCAACGATCGAGAGCACCAATGCAACGTATGGCTGATCAGGTAGCAGGTTGGTTCGTCATGGCTGTAGTGACCATTGCCTTGCTTACCTTCTTTGGATGGGGACTATTCGGCCCAGAAGAATCAAGCTGGGTTTATGCATTAATCAATGCTGTGGCAGTACTCATTATTGCCTGTCCTTGTGCACTAGGCTTGGCAACTCCAATGTCTATCATGGTTGCGACGGGTCAAGGTGCTACTCATGGTGTGCTGTTCCGTGATGCAGCAGCCATTGAGAATCTACGCAAGATTGACACACTAATCATCGATAAAACAGGTACGTTAACTGAAGGACGCCCTGTATTCGATCGTGTAGTTGCCGCATCAGATTTTGACGAATCTGAAGTATTACGTTTAGCCGCCAGTCTTGATCAAGGCAGTGAACACCCGCTAGCCGAAGCGATTGTAAACGCAGCACACGAACGTGGCCTGTCTCTTGAAACACCAGATAATTTTGAATCGGGCTCAGGGATTGGTGTTCGAGGTCAAGTGGGCGATCGTCAGTTAGCTTTGGGCAACACAGCACTGATGGAGCAATTGGGTATCTCGGTACAATCTCTGATTCCGCAAGCCGAAGAGCTGCGTTCGGAAGGTGCAAGTGTGATGCATCTAGCCATCAATGGTGAATTGGCCGGTCTGCTTGCAGTATCCGATCCCATCAAAAAAAATACCCCAGAAGCACTTGCCACCCTGAAGGAAGCGGGTCTACGTATCGTGATGGCAACAGGAGATGGTCTCACCACTGCCCGTTCAGTCGCAGCACGTCTAGGCATTGATGAGGTACATGGCGAAGTCAAACCCGCAGATAAACTAGAACTGGTCAGCAAATTGCAGAAGGAAGGTCGCATCGTGGCTATGGCTGGTGATGGCATCAATGATGCACCAGCCTTGGCTAAAGCTGATGTCGGTATCGCTATGGGAACCGGGACTGATGTTGCAATGAATAGTGCCCAAGTTACGCTGGTCAAGGGAGATTTACGAGGGATTGCTGTTGCCCGTTCACTTTCGGAAGCTACTGTCGGCAACATGAAACAGAACCTCATGTTTGCTTTCCTTTACAATGCTTTGGGTATCCCTATCGCGGCTGGCGTACTATATCCATTTACCGGTTGGTTGTTGTCACCGATGATTGCCGCCTTGGCTATGAGTTTGAGTTCAGCTTCAGTCATCACCAATGCCCTTCGCCTGCGAAATAAAAAGTTATGATAGAGAGTTCCTTTCTTCCACCAGATGTATCAGGGCTGGTTGCAGCACTCGCCATCGGCCTGCTCATTGGTTTAGAACGAGGATGGCAGGATCGAGAACTGCCAGAAGGCAGCCGAGTAGCAGGTCTACGTACCTTCACATTGACAGGATTGCTCGGAGGAGTGCTCGGTCATTTACAACCAAACTTCGGAGCTTGGCCGCTAGTTGCGGCCGTATTAGGGCTTTCCTTATTACTAACAGTGTCCTATGCTCGTACCGCAAAAATTTCCGGTAATTTAAGTGCTACCACAATTATTGCGATGCTGTTGACATTAGTTTTAGGTGCATATGCATCCCATGGTAATGTTACTTTAGCATTAACCGCGGCTGTAATCGTCGCTGTATTTTTGGATCTCAAGCCAACCTTACACGGTTGGCTACGCTTGATAGAGCATCGTGAATTAACCGCATCCCTGCAGTTGCTGGTACTTTCTGTCGTTATATTACCCTACTTACCCAATACGGGTCTGGGACCTTTTGCTGCATTAAATCCTTACCAGTTATGGTGGGCAGTGATCCTGATTGCCGGACTCTCTCTGGCAGGTCATTTTGCCATGCGGCTTACCGGTTCAGAAAGAGGCATATTCTGGACAGGTCTATTGGGTGGTTTGGCATCGTCTACAGCTGCAACTGTCGCACTGGCACGCTATACACGCCAGCACCCCGTCATGGTCAGTGCTGCTATTTCTGGAACATTGGCTGCCTGTGGCATCATGTTTTTTCGTATGGTTGTGCTGATAGGCGTCATTGAGCCAGCATTGCTAAGCACTTTTGGTGGTGCAATGATGATTGCGGGAATCCTTCTGCTGGGTATGGCATTGTGGAGACAACGCCAAATTACCAGCGCTGAAAACAACGATCGAACAATAGAAGCAATGGCTCCTTTTGATCTTGGGACAGCATTCAGCTTCGCTGCTTTCCTGGCTGTCATGGCAGTCTTGGTCCCGGCAGCAAAACAATGGTTGGGCACCAGCGGCATCTTCGTATTATCGACTATTTCTGGGCTAGCAGACGTAGATGCTATTTTAGTCTCACTTGCCCGCCTGCATAGTACTGAAGGCTTAACAACAAATGTGGCTGCTGTCGCGCTAGGGCTGGCCACACTGAGCAACATGTTAAGCAAAGCGACAATTGCATGGATGACAGGGGGGGCACAGTTTGGCCGAGCTATCATATTTGGCTACACAATTGCCATGATAGGTGCTGGCGTAGCTCTGGCTCTCAGTTTGAGCTTTATGTAAGGTCAACTCGGGTAAATGGAAGATGTTCAAAAAATGAGTTAAAATGATTCCCCTTGCATGGATTCACTTTGAAAAACAATGGTAAAAATGATTCGACCATTGAGGGATTCAGCCTGGATGGTCGCCCCAAGCATATCAAGAATAGATTTTGTTATCGCGAGCCCTAAGCCGGTTCCTTCTTCTGTTCTTTGTCTAGATGCATCTGTTCGATAAAATCGATCAAATAACCTGGATAGTTGTTCAGGAGAGATTTCAGGGCCTTCATTTTCAATTGAAAATATTGTGTTATCTAAATTCTGTTGAAGTTTTATGCGTATTGTAGAATTCTTATTTCCATATTTAACTGCATTAGATAATAGATTGCTGAGTGCTCGACGTAACATAGCAGGATCACCTTTGACATTTCCAGATCCTGTTTGTTGAAGCGTCATATTTTTTTCGGCAGCTAGCGCATCATAGAAATCAAATAAGGCTGTAACTTCTTTAACCAGGTCAATATTCTGTAAGTTCTGTAATTTTAGGCCATGTTCTGCTTTTGCCAAGAAAAGCATATTGGATACCATTCGAGCCAAACGTTCTAATTCTTCTAAATTAGAAAATAGTATTTCTTGATAAGTACCAATATCTCGGTTACGGGCAAGACATACTTGAGTTTGAGTCATTAAGTTATTAATCGGTGTTCTAATTTCATGCGCTAAATCAGATGAAAAATCGGAAAGCTTTTCTAAAGCTGATTCTAGTCTGTCGAGCATATCATTGAAGGCAATTGCTAATGATTTTAGTTCTGTTGGTGTGTGCTCAACTTCTAAACGTTCTGAAAGATGTTGGGCAGAAATGCCTTCTGCGACCTTAGCCATTTTTTGCACGGGTCTTAAACCTCTCCAGGTTGCAAACCAGCCTAAAAACATTAAACAAATCGTACCGGCTAAACCAATGTAAAAAAGTTGACGCTTAAAATCATTTAAAAAATGTAGATGTTCAGATGTATCGATCCCCACAATAATGCGTACAGATTGTATCTCAGTATTTTTGTTTATATCCGTGTTGTAGATCATGCCACGATAAGTCTTATCCTGAATTTTCCATTTAATCCATGAATTATTTGCTGACTTGGTTAAGTGTTGAGTATTAATTGTTGAAGGTGCTGAACTAAATAAAACTTTACCTGTCGGTCGTTCTATTTGAACCATAAGATCATGGTGTCCAACTAAAGCGTCTCTCAAATAAAGATTAAGTTCTGGAGAGTTTTTAGGATTCTGTTGGATAAGATTCTGAATCAGCTGGATTTTACCTTCTAATTGGGTACGGTCTTGAGTCTCAAAATGATGCATTACTAATTTATTTATGAACAAACCCATAATAATTAGAATGAAAATAGTAGATAATGAGAAAATGATACCGATCCGGAAACTGATCGCTCTGAATAAATTATTATTCATCCTCTACCTCTAGTACATACCCCATTCCTCGAATATTCTGAATTAATTTGGGAGTAAAGTTACTGTCAACTTTACTTCTTAATCGTTTAATAGCGACTTCAACGACATTCGTATCACTATCAAAGTTCATATCCCAAATTTGAGATGCAATAAGTGCTCTTGGTAGAATTTCACCTCTTCTACGCATAAAAAGCTCCATAAGCGCGAATTCTTTAGCCGTTAAATCAATGCGTTGACCTGCTCGTGTTACCCGACGTTTTCTCAAATCAAGTTCTAAATCAGCAATCTTAATAATATTATTATCTTCTCTTTGTTGCCCTCGTCTAAGGAGCGTTTTTATTCGAGCTAGAAGCTCTGCAAAAGCAAAAGGCTTAACTAAATAATCATCAGCGCCTAGCTCTAATCCTTTTACTCGATCTTCGATTTGATCTCGGGCGGTAAGAAAAAGAATGGGCATTGTTTTACCGCTGCTACGAATATCATTGATAATATTCCAACCATTTAGTCCAGGTAACATCACGTCTAAAATAATTAAGTCATACTCTTCAGAAAGAGCTTGATGTTTACCCGTTAACCCATCTGTAACCCAGTCCGTAATATAGCCAGCTTCGGATAAACCTTGCTTGAGATAATCACCAGTTTTTTGTTCATCTTCAACTAATAGTATTCTCATTTCCGAATCCTAAGTCATTCATTAAAACTATAATAACGTTATAAAACATCTGATCGAGATAGATTACAAAAATGTCATTTTCAAGTCACTTAGATGTTCAGTGCTTCACTTTATTGTAGTAGCAAGAAATTAACTTTTAGAGAAACTTATGAAAACTGTAGTGCGTCGTAGTCTAACAATTTTAATGTGTGCTGGAACTTTAATTGCTGGTACTCAATCTTGGGCAAAAGATGTATCAACCTCAAGTGCCACTAAAACGGTAAAAGCACAGAAACCTTGTACAAAACCTTGTAAAATGGAAAAAGATGACAAGACTCAGCAAGATCATAGTCAACATCAGTCTTCTAACTCATCTGACATGTCAAAAATGGATCATTCTATGATGAATATGGACCATTCTAAAATGGATCATTCAAAGATGAATATGCCTGGTAGCAATAAATAATTTTATAAATAGCGAGAAAGAAGTATTAAAGTTTATACTAAATATTTGCTTTATTACTTCAATCTTGACCTTTCTAAAGGTGAGATAGAATGTCAAAAAAGTTAAGTCATGTACTCTTAATTGGAGTTGGTTTATTTTCATCAACTTGGGTAATGGCGGCAGTTAAAGAATATGATTTAACAATCGCTGAACAAACTGTAAATATCACAGGAAAACCGCTAAAGAGAATTACCGTTAATGGTAAATTCGTTGCACCACTTCTTGAATTTGAAGAAGGTGATGAGGCCGTTATCCGTGTTCACAATAAGTTAAAAAATCAGGACTCTTCAATCCATTGGCATGGCTTATTATTACCTGGAATTATGGATGGTGTACCTGGATTTAACAAATTTAATGGCATTGCCCCTAATAAAACTTATGAATATAAGTTTAAAGTCCGCCAAAATGGTACTTATTGGTATCATTCACATAGTAAAGGACAAGAACAAGACGGTTTATATGGTGCTTTTGTTATTTATCCTAAAGATAAAACTCCACTAACAGCTGCTGAAAAAACCGATAAAGATTACGTTGTTTTGCTTTCTGATTTTCATAATTCAACAAGTGATCAAATTATGAAAAATCTTAAAAAAGAAGCAGATTACTATCAGAACCGTCGCGAAACAGTATTCGATGTATTAAAACAAGTTAAACGTGATGGATTAAAGGCAACTTGGCAAGACCGCTCTATGTGGAATCAGATGCGGATGTTGAAAACAGATATGTCCGATGTGACTGGTTATACATTTTTAATGAATGGCAAAACACCTCAGCAAAACTGGACCGGTAACTTCAAAGCTGGTGAAAAAGTTCGCCTTCGTTTTATTAATGCTTCCGCTATGTCATTCTTTGATGTACGCATTCCAAACCTAAAAATGACTGTAGTCAGTGCTGATGGTCAACCTGTAAAGCCCGTTCCTGTAGATGAGTTCCGTATTGGTACTGCTGAAACCTATGATGTCATTGTGGAACCAAAACAAGCACATTACCAAATTGAAGCTGAATCTATTGATCGTACCGGTTTTTCAGTGGGAACATTACATGAAGAAAGCAGCCCAGCAGTCAAACAAATTGAGATGCCTAAATCTCGCCCTCGTGCTTTATTAACTATGGAAGATATGGGGATGAGCCATGACATGTCATCTATGAAAGATATGAATCACGATATGTCTTCTATGAAAGGTATGGATCATGATATGTCTTCTATGAAAGGCATGAATCACGATATGTCTTCTATGAAAGGTATGGATCATGATATGTCTTCAATGAAAGATATGAATCATGATATGTCTTCTATGAAAGGTATGGATCATGATATGTCTTCTATGAAAGGTATGGATCATGATATGTCTTCTATGAAAGGTATGGATCATGATATGTCTTCTATGAAAGGCATGAATCACGATATGTCTTCTATGAAAGGTATGGATCATGATATGTCTTCAATGAAAGGTATGGATCATGATATGTCTTCTATGAAAGGTATGGATCATGATATGTCTTCTATGAAAGGTATGGATCATGATATGCCGATGAATAGCGCTACTGTTAAGGCGGCTTCAGACAAGAATGATAATACCGTATTTGGATGGGCAAATGCTTCAACACCTGAAGGTAATAAAGCATTGCAATATAGTGATTTGCAATCGTTAGATCCTCAAAAAGACACTCGTGCAGCTGAACGTGAAATAGAGATCCGTCTTGGTGGAAACATGGAGCGTTATATTTGGACAATAAATGGTAAAAAATTTAATGAAGCCGACCCACTAGTGGTGAAGTATGGTGAACGTATTCGCTTAAAATTTGTCAATGACAGTATGATGGCTCACCCAATGCACTTACATGGCATGTTTATGCAGCTTGAGAATGGTCAGGATCCAAGCAATATGCCAAACAAACATACGGTAATTGTTCCACCTGGGAAAACGATAACCACTCTACTCACAGCTGATGAGTTAGGTGAGTGGGCTATTCATTGTCACCTGCTTTACCATATGAGTGCAGGAATGATGAATAAACTCATTGTAGCTCAAGTGGAAGATGGTAATTCTACAAAGACTGTTCCTCAGTCCCAAGTAAATGAGAAGGGAGTAAATCCACATGCACATCACTAATAATTTGTTTTCAAAAACAACTTTGATGATTGCGCTATTTGGATTATCAAATCTAACGTTCGCTAAAAATGAAACTCCTGTACAAGACAGTAATATTACAAAAAATATGAAAATTCTTTTACAGGAATCTGGAGGATTAAAGTATTCCCTTCAAGAGCGTTATCCAGAATATTATTCAATGGAAAATGCGGATATGGGGGATAAGAGTGTCCAGATTGCGCTTGAGAACTCTAACTCACCTCATGACAATCATCTTAAAGAACATGGTGGACAAATTTATCAAACGACAAAATTTGAAAATGAATGGATGGTTGATGAAGACGGTAAGGGCAACCTAGGAACAAAGTTTGAAACTTTAATTGGAACAGATGAAAATCGTCTATTTATTGAAGCCAATTCGGAAAAGTCAGAAAGTAATGATCCAAAATATGCTGTATCAGCACTTTATAGCCGTAACGTAGCCCCATTTTGGGATGTACAAGCTGGGGTAAGATATAGTGAAGATAAAAATAACAGCAGCAGCGATCGAGTGGATGGGGTTATTGGTATATTAGGTCTAGCTCCTTATTTCTTTGAAACACAAGCATATCTTTATGGCGGTGAGAATAATTTTTGGGGAGCAAGTTTTGAATTAGAACGTGATTTGCTTTTAACTCAGAAACTTATTACTCAACCTTATATCGAAGCAGATGTAATATTTAGCGATGATTCTAACTATGCTGCAAAATCAGGTTTATCAGAACTAAAAACTGGTATCAAAACCCGATATGAGATTACTAAGCGAATTAAACCTTTCATTGATGTTGCTTACCAATATGAAAAAGGACAGAAAGCCACTTCTATGCAAGAGGCAACAGAGTCTGAAAAGGGATGGAAATATGGTGCAGGCATCGAATTAGTTTTTTAAAATAGTATGATTTGGATTCATGAATGGTAGCTTCGGCTACTATTCATGAATTATTACTATTTATTTTCGAATCTGTAAAACTAAAAAAGCTTAATTTTCGGTCTATTTTTATGCAGTGGTTAAAAACATGCTTATCGCTGTTTTTATCGTTTGCTATTCTTTTAGTAGGATCGGCTGCTACTACTTCGTCTGTACATCATCGGTGTTTAATGCCATCTGAATAGATGCATGTGGCATAGCCGTCTTCATCGATTTGAATCCTAAAGTGGCCCTAATGATCCGCTTTAGCTTGCCATGATTACATTCGATCACGTTATTTTTATACTTAACCTGCCTGTGCTCAAGATCTGGTGGACATTTTCTTTCCCATTTTAACCGTGACAAAGCACCTCCATATGTGTGCTTTATCTGTATCTATCACTTGTGGGGCCTTCCTTTGCCAGAAGATGCGGATACTGAGCATCCAAAAGTAAAAGAACTGCATGAGCTTCTTGCATGGTCTGAAGGTATGGTCTGGTGTTCACCTGAACGTCATGGTTCTATGAGTTCCATTTTTAAATCACAAATAGACTGGATTCCACTTGCAGGAGGAGCAATCCGTGCTACCCAAGTTAAAACCCTTGCCTTGATGCAAGTCAGTGGTGGATCACAGTTATTTAACAGCCTGAACCAGATGCGTATTTTGGGGCGGTGGATGCGGATGATCACCATTCCAAATCAGTCTTCAATTCCGAAAGCTTTCTTGGAATTTGAAGAAGATGGACGAATGAAGCCTTCAGCTTTCTATGACCGGATTGTGGATGTCATGGAAGAGTTATTTAAGTTCACTCTACTAACTCGTGGTCAAAGCAAATACCTGACTGATCGTTATTCTGAACGCAAGGAATCGGCTGAAGAGTTGTCCAAGCGTGTAAATCAGCGCAGTTTATAAATGCTGGATGGTATTAAATACTGCGCCTCATTGCCAGGTCAGTAACACTTTTATGCTGTACCGATGAAGTGCTGTTAAAGGTACAATGAATATTGTAAAAACCCAGTCTTCATGATTGGGTTTTTACATTAAAGAAGTCAGAGATAAATAAGGAAAAGGTGAAGGCTTTGAACCAGAAACGGCACTGTTGCAAATAGGCTGACATGATAAGCTAAATATCTTATTTATTTCGAGATACAGCAGATGAATCCCTTCCACGGTCGGCACTTTCAAGGTGAAATCATTCTTTGGGCTGTTCGTTGGTATTGTAAATATGGCATCAGCTATCGTGAACTTCAGGAAATGCTCGCTGAACGTGGAGTGAATGTTGATCACACCACAATTTATCGCTGGGTTCAGCGTTATGCTCCAGAAATGGAAAAACGTTTACGTTGGTATTGGCGTAATCCTACAGATCGACATTTATGGCATCTGGATGAAACTTACGTAAAAGTGAATGGCAAATGGGCATATCTATACCGTGCAGTTGACCAACGTGGCCATACTCTTGATTTCTATCTTTCTGCTAGACGAAATACCCATTCAGCTTATTGTTTTCTTGGTAAAATTTTGAATCATGTCAAAAAATGGCAGATTCCACGAGTCATAAACACTGATAAGGCTCATACCTATGGCCGTGCTTTGTCGCGACTAAAACAGGAAGGAAAGTGTCCTGAAGACCTGGACCATCGACAGATTAAATACAAGAATAACGTGATTGAATGTGATCATGGCAAGCTCAAACGGATCATCAAGGCTACGTTGGGATTCAAGTCTATGAAAACGGCTTATGCCACAATTAAAGGAATTGAGGTTATGCGTGCTCTACGCAAAGGACAAGCTTCATTATTTTATAACGGTAATATTCTTGGAGAAGTTTGGCTAGTAAATAGAGTTTTCGGTCTCTAAGCTTTTTTGAAGGGAAAATCATCGACTCAGATCCCTATTTGCAACAGTGCCGTTGTTAGTGGTTTGACCCACTAACAACTAACACGTTGGCTATTCATTGAGTAAATCCTAAACTCAACTAATTCTTTTATTTATCAGACAACCATTTTTCGACATTCGACGGCACATTCACGGCAAGCATCAGCACATTGCTGGCAGTGTTGATGCTCATGTTGGCTACATTCATCTGCACAGTATTCACAAGCCTTGGCACAAAGCTCACAAATTTCTTTCATAAAAGGAGATTCATTTTGCTGCATACGAGCACAGAGCTGACAAATATCTGCACAATCTAGACAACGCTGAATACATTCTCGCATCATCTCCAGATTTTCTTCTTTTAGACAGGCATTTGCACAACTGGCACAGGTAAGGTAACAGCTCATACATGCCTTTGCGCAATCTGAAAATTGGATATCGTTCATCATACTTACCTAAAGTCACTTGATTTAGGAATAAGCTAATCAAAAAAAAAGATATACACTAGGACGATTAGGTAAGGGAAAGTAAAATAGTCATAGATTTTGTTAAATGGTTTTAGATGCTGGCTTTGAGTGATTTAGCTGCTCATGTATTCAGGCACTGTTGCAAATAGGCTGACATGATAAGCTAAATATCTTATTTATTTCGAGATACAGCAGATGAATCCCTTCCATGGTCGGCACTTTCAAGGTGAAATCATTCTTTGGGCTGTTCGTTGGTATTGTAAATATGGCATCAGCTATCGTGAACTTCAAGAAATGCTCGCTGAACGGGGTGTGAATGTTGACCACACCACAATTTATCGTTGGGTTCAGCGTTATGCTCCAGAAATGGAAAAACGCTTACGCTGGTATTGGCGTAATCCTACAGATTTACATTCATGGCATATGGATGAGACTTATATTAAAGTGAAGGGGCGATGGACTTACCTGTATCGTGCAGTTGATCAACGTGGTCATACGATTGACTTTTACCTTTCCGCTAGACGGAACAGTAAATCAGCCTATTGTTTTTTAGGAAAAATCTTCAATACGGTGAAAAAATGGCAAATTCCACGGGTCATCAATACAGATAAAGCAGCGACCTATGGCCATGCTTTATCACGGTTAAAGCGAGAAGGAAAATGTCCAGTAGATATTGAGCACAGGCAGATTAAGTATAAAAATAATGTCATTGAATGTGATCATGGTAAGTTAAAGCGGATCATCAGGGCCACATTAGGATTCAAATCTATGAAGACGGCTTATGCCACAATCAAAGGTATTGAAGTCATGCGTGCACTACGTAAAGGACAAGCATCGTCATTTTATTATGGTCAGCCTCAAGGTGAAGTGTGTCTAATCAACAGGGTTTTCGGTCTCTAAGCACTTTTAAAAAGGAACTTCATCGACTCAAATCTCTATTTGCAACAGTGCCGAAATTAGACACATATAAGACATTTTTACAAAGGAAAGAATTTTTTAAGAAAAATTCAAAATTTGAAAAATATGGTCTGACTTGTTACCCAAAAAAAGTGGCTGATAATTTCTATGGTTGTTATGGGAAATCCAAAGAACAGGATGTTGCTGGTGTTTTATTGGATGTAGTTGCTTTAGAAAATACGGTAGATAATCGATTTGTTCAAATTAGAGGAGAGAGTTATGAGCCCAATAAATATGGCGGTATATGGGTTCAGTGGGAAACGAATTTAAATAATTGGGACAAATGGCAAGAGATAGATAGTGCAATTTGGCGCTTATTAGGTACATGGAACTCTGCTCCATCACCTCAAAAACTAACTAAATAGTTCCCCATTTAACATAATGGCGATTATACGAAATACACTTGTATATTAATTTAAATATCAGATATTTATTTAAATGGTAAAAATCCAAAAATGCCCAAAAAGCCGATTTTGAAACAAGTCGGCTTTTTTATGATCGTTTTTGATAGTTCTTGCCAATAATTTTGTTTAAAAAGTAGTCAATTTTGAGATTTTTCAAATTTTATCAATGCCTCAATGTCCAAAACTATCCACATTTTTTGTGGATAAAATTTAGGCTATTTTGTACGCTTTGGCTCACATGAAACTCGGCTCTTTGCTGCTATGCGGCATACTGGAATTTTCCTATGATGAACTCATCGGGAACAGGAAGTTCCATACAAGAATAACAAGAGATAAGTACAAGGACAGTAAGGTACGACAGGAGTTATACCGAGCGAACCAATACGAAAAACCCCGGCAGGATGCCGGGGTTTTTTATTGTTTATCCTTTCTCATTTGCAAAAACAAGCATAATGCCCTTAAAATATAGACTATAATCTATATTTTGGTTGCGGTATGTGGACAGTCATTACGACAGATCTATTTAATCAGTGGCTTGAACAGCAAGATGAATCGACACAAGAGAAGGTCCTAGCTGCCCTGGTTGTTCTACAGCAGCAGGGACCGAGTTTAGGCCGTCCTTTAGTAGATACTGTGTATGAGTCTAAATTTACCAATATGAAAGAACTGCGTGTTCAACATCGCGGTAGACCCTTAAGATCTTTTTTCGCATTTGATCCCTTACGACAGGCTATTGTTCTATGTATTGCTGATAAAGGCGGTAAAAAGCGTTTTTATAAAGACATGCTGGATATTGCAGATGAACAATACTAACTTCATCTCACCACCCTAGGAGATAAATCTAATGGCTAAGACTCTGCAAGAATTGTTAGCTAGCCGCTCTCCAGAGAGCCAAGCCCGTATTCAAAAAATGGCAGATGAATTACTGCTAGAAAATCAGCTTCATCTTATTCGTGAAGAACTCGAAATTTCTCAAAAAGAGCTTGCTGAAACTTTGGGAATAAAACAGCCATCGCTTTCAGCAATAGAAAATCGTGGCAATGATCTTAAGATTTCAACCATGAAAAAGTATGTTGAGGCAATGGGTGGGAAGCTCCGTATTGATGTAGAGCTTCCAACAGGAAAACATATAGGATTCAACGTTTAACAATAAAAATGGGAGCTATAGGCTCCCATTTTTAGATTCGTATAACGTCTATTATGTTAATTTTATGAAATTTAAACATTTACCTTATAATTTAACTGTAGTTCATCCGCATTTTCCCCTCTAATTCCCCAGTTTTCTTTAGGAGTTTCAAATATAGTTATCTCAACATCATTTGAATCAATACCGCATAGATTGTTTATATTTTCGAATAGAGTCTTAATAAATGCTTTTTTAGTCTCTTTTGTTCGTCCATCGAACATGGAAATTTCAATAATTATATAAGATGCACTGCGGTCTGCTGGATATATAAAATTTTTGGATTCTAGTGGAATAAAACGTTGAAACCTTTTTTCTTCAGGGTATTTTAATTCTTTAACTAAAGCCTGATGGATAGCTTTACTTAAATTATCACGATGTAATTCTATAGTTTCATCTAAAGCATAAATTTTTATCTGAGACATTACTTTCTCTAAATTAAAACCCTAATTTTAGCTTAATCTCCCCCTCCCATTTAAGATAATGGCTGTTATACGAAATGAAAAAACCTAGACTCTGGTCTAGGCTTAAAATTTAAAAAATGAATAGCTACCGATTTTGTAGACACCTTTTAGTTAGATAAAAAAGCAATTTTTTTGATCTTTAAAGAATGAGGATATAAGCTGTTTAAAACTTAATTCTAATTGGTTAATAGGTGAAAAATGAAATTAGCAGAAGCTCTCTTACTTCGAAGTGATCAACAAAAAAAAATTATTTCACTAAAACAACGTATCAATGCAAATGTATTGGTACAAGATGGTGATCAACCATCTGAAGATCCAAATGAACTACTAAAACAAGTATTTTCTTTAATTCAAGAATTTCAAAAATTAAGTTATGCAATTCATAAAACTAATGCTTTAACAAAATTAGATGATGGCCGTTCTCTACTTGCTTTATTGACTTTGCGTGATGAATTTGTAGAACAGCACAAAACCCTAACTGCAGCAATAAGTAATACATCTCGTGAATCTGATCGTTATAGTACGCGGGAAATAAAGTGGCATAAAGTTATTCCAGTTTCATCATTACAAAAACAAGCTGATGATATTAGTCTTAAATTACGTGATTTAAACGTGTTAATTCAGTCGAATAATTGGAAAATTGATTTGATTGAAGCCTAATAGTCCTTTAGATATAATCAAGTTGAACATACTGGGCGAGTACAAGATCCCTTACTTCCACAACATAGGATTGTAAATAAAGTGTAGTGGCTTGCAAAGCAAGTGGATAAGCTTAAAATTTTAAGTACAAATCAATCCATCACTTGGCATAACTCAAATCTTTGTGCAAACAAAGTTACACGTTACTTATAACTACCATGTACTGACAGTATGTTCACCTCAATTACTAAAAATAAAGAAATGAGCAAGCATCAGCTCAACTACATTTCTATTTTTAATTCAGTTCGGCTTTGTTGTATAAAGAGCTGAAAGATAGACTTTGAAAATTATAAAAATCGGAAATTTATGATATAAAAAATGTGCTCGACGATGTCGAAAAGCCGACTTGTTTCCAAGTCGGCTTTTTTAAGCAACTTTGTAATATTCTCTCAATGATAATAGTTTAAAAAGTAGGTATTTATTGATTTTTACTATTTTATCAAAGACTCTATTTCGAAAACTATCCCCCAATTTTTGTGGGTTAAAGCTTACAAAGATATCGGATTTTTTGGGTTATTTGGAATAGGACTAAGTTGCCTAGCAGATTGGTATATATCACAATTTTATGATTTATATAAAATAAGCAAAAAGAATTTCACTATAAGGAAATCATGAGAAAAAAGATCACCTATCTAGCTGGGGCTATGACCATAGTTTTACTAATAGCGGTGATTAAACATGAAAATGAAGTAAAGGGGGATGAACAATTTAGATATTTAGATTCCATAGCATCTAAGCAACCTTAGTAAAATTGCACTTATATTTAGAAATACTAGATCATATAAAAACCATTATTTAACATAAAAACTCTTATGCGAAATTCGGGTGTAAACCGCAAATAAAAAGAGCCAGTGCCGACATTTTTACTTTGGAGAAACCGGACATTTCTATTTTGGGCTTACAGATTCTGTTATTCACCAATTAAAATGTCTATGTGATAAACCATTTAAAATGTCCTGTTTTTAACCACAAGAGTCAAGCACAGGATTTAACTTTCTTTGTTCAATAACAGCTTTCTGAGCTTTACGACTCTGCATACTTTTCTTGAGACGGGAACGTTTATTCTGTTTCTCCAACTCTTCATGTTGTTGCTGGATATGCGCCAGAACTGAGCCTAATCTTTTATTCTCAACCACTTCATTCTGCTGTAGTCCAGCCAGTTTATTGAAGACGCTATAGTTGATCTTCCGTCCTTCATGCATGAGGGCCACAGTGCCATCCGGGTACTCCAGAAATGAAATGTATTGCCCAACAAGCTTATGATTCAGCTCTGTCGGTTCAAGCAGATAAATACACTTGTCATAGGTGATGGTTAGGTTCTTCGTGACCTTACGCGGTTCCTGCCAAGTGAATATATCCTCCAGCTCAGCATCAGATTCCGTTAAAGATCGATGTAAATTCTTCGAGTTTCTCGCACACTTGGCAAACTTCTGATTGAAGTGCTCAATGAAGCAGGGTAGCCATGCATTGGCTTCGGCAATTGAACTGATGCCTTCCAGACGCATCTCCTTGATCAAACGGTCTTGAAGGGTTCTATTCGCGCGTTCTACGCGACCTTTAGCCTGTGGTGAGTTGGCAAAGATAATATCAATATTTAACTCGTTCAGAATCCGCCCAAATTGCGTGATCTGGCTGTCTTTCCTGGATTTCTGATTAACTCTGAATACCGAATGTTTGTCGCTATAAAAGGCCAGAGGTTTGCCGTATTGTTCAATGTAGGCTCGGGTTGAAAGCATATAGTCGAAGGTGGTTTCCGCCTCACAGAAGCGTAGATGCAACAGCTTTCCAGTGGCATCATCGATATACACCAATAAACAGCACTTAGCAGCGCGTCCTTCGAACCAGTCATGATATGAGCCATCAATCTGGATCAGCTCACCGAAGCAATCCCGGTTATAACGTGGCTGGTACGGACGTTTCATACGTTGATCTCGATCCACAGGTCATTGGGCGTCATCAAGCGCCGAACGAACCGTTTCTACCGGGATATTCAGGTCAAATATGCTGCTGAGCTTCTCATGCGCCAATTTAGGTTCAAAGCCCAGCAGATGTTCAGAAATAATGGAAAGACATTTTGATTTTAATAACTCATCATGGCGATGATGGCCAGGTTGACCACGACTGGCATGTGCCAGACCTGAAACACCGTCTTGATTGAGTTTCTGCAATAACCGGGTAATTTGACGAGTGGAAAGATTCAGGATTTCAGCAGCACGGACCTGGGTAATACGATGATCTCGAACGTCTTGCAGAACTGCAAGACGTTGAATTTCCTTGTCAGACATAGTGATCAACATCTCTAATTTATATCCAGTCCATGATGGTAAAAACCATCATAAACTAGACATTTTTATTGGTGAGAATATAGACACTTTAAATGGTTTCTAACAAACGAAATTTCGTATAATCACCATTATGTTAAATGAGGCGGATTTATTTAATCCGCTTACCATTTTCATCGATGATTATTTCACCATCTTCTTTGGTAAAAGCTCCTAATTGAGGTGCAGACAAAATATCTAAAACGAGTTCAGATGGTCTACATAGTTTTACCCCCAGTTCAGTCACAACAAATGGACGGTTAATTAAAATTGGATACTCCAGCATAAACTGAATAAGCTGCTCATCTGTCCAGTGTTGCTGATCCAACTTGAGCGTTTCAAAAGGTTCCACGTTTTTGCGAATAGCTTCACGTACAGAAAGACCTGATTTCTCAATTAAATTAATGAGTTCACTTTTACTTGGAGGGTTGAGAAGATACTCAATAACTTCAGGTTCTTCTCCGGTATTTCGAATTAGCGCCAGTGTATTTCTTGATGTTCCGCACGCTGGATTATGATAGATCTTAACTTTTGATGACATTGGACTTACTCAGGACTTCATAATATTGCATTTATATATGGATATGCGTATATTCGCAATAGCATATATTAGAGTATAGATTATGGATCAAGCAGATTTCTTTAAATGCCTATCTGACCCGAAACGTCTAGATATTTTAAAAATTATTTTAGAAAGACAAAATGTATGTGTTTGTGAAATCACAGAAATATTACAACTGAGCCAACCTAAAATTTCTCGTCACTTGGCTTTACTTCGTAACCTTTCAATTTTGCTAGATGAGCGCAAGGGACAATGGGTGTATTACCGATTAAATCCTGATTTACCAGAATGGGTAAATGCAGTGTTCAGTGTTTTGAATGCTGAAGTATTAAATAAATCTACGAGCAACTTATCTATCTCTATGCAATGCGAGTAATTCAATGTCCGCATCAAAGCTCTCATTCTTAGATCGAAACCTAACTCTATGGATTTTCATTGCCATGGCATTAGGCGTAGGTATTGGGGTGTTTTTCCCTCAAACATCTGTTGTATTAGATCAATTAAGCATTAATTCAGTGAATATCCCTATCGCAATAGGGCTTATTTTGATGATGTATCCACCACTTGCCAAAGTTGACTATGCAACCTTGCCTAAAGTCTTTGAGGATAAGCGTACCCTTACATTATCTCTTATTCAGAACTGGGTCATTGCACCTTGCTTAATGTTTGGCTTGGCCATTATTTTTCTGCACGCCTATCCTGAATATATGACTGGCCTAATTCTCATAGGCTTAGCTCGATGTATTGCGATGGTCCTCGTCTGGAATGGTTTGGCATGTGGGGATAATCAATATGTTGCTGCCTTGGTTGCGTTTAACAGTATCTTCCAGATCTTGCTCTTTAGTACTTATGCTTGGTTGTTCTTGACCTTCTTACCGCCATTCTTTGGGGTAGAAGCACAAATCATTGATGTAAGCTTTTGGACCATTACCCATGCTGTTCTGGTTTATCTAGGTATTCCATTCTTACTTGGTTTTTTAACCCGGCTGATTTTAGTCAAACAGAAAGGTTTGGATTGGTATCAAACTAAGTTTATTCCAAAGATTAGCCCAATCAGCCTTATTGCGCTTTTATTCACGATTGTAGCAATGTTCAGTCTTAAAGGTGGTGAAGTGATTAGCCTTCCTCTAGACGTGCTTAGAATCGCTATTCCTTTGACGATCTATTTTGTTGCAATGTTCTTCATCAGCTTCTTTATGAGTAAGTGGATGGGTAACGATTACCCTAAAACGACTGCTATTTCCTTTACTGCGGCAGGCAATAATTTTGAATTAGCACTGGCTGTAGCGATTGCCACTTTTGGATTAGCTTCACCTGTAGCTTTCACAACAGTGATTGGACCGCTTGTTGAAGTGCCTGTATTGATTGCCTTAGTGACAGTTTCGCTATGGCTTAGAAAAAAAGTTTTTAAAGAAGTATGAATCAAAAGGGTATTTAGATTTCCTAAAATTAACATAATACACCTTATACGAAGGCAAAAATGGGAGCTATAAGCTCCCATTTTTAGTCTTTAATTCGCTTTTTCGCTTCGTCATAAACTATGCTATCAGCTCGTTTTCCGACGGTAATGAGCAGGATAACTACCTGATCATCTTTAACTTGATAGACAAGTCGGACACCAGCTTTTAATAATTTGATTTTATAGCAACCTGCAAGATCGCCTCTAAGCATATTCTTTGGAATATGTGGCTGCTCTATGACTTTGGCTAGTTTCTTTTTAAATTGATCTCGTATAGCAACAGGGAGTTTTTCCCATTCTGCTGTAAAGTCCTTGTGACGTAAAAGCTTATAAGTCATCTAATGTGACTTCCTCAAACATCTCTTTAGGATCATTAATGCGCTTACGGACAAGAGCTAATAATTCTTCATCTTCTTCCGAAAGCAAAGCTTTTTTGACAGGCAGTTTCCCAGTCGTAGCAACATACTCAAGAATACTAGTGAAGAAATCCGTAGGTGCAATACCTTGCTCTTTAAGGATTGAATAAGATTTTTCTTTAAGGGCTTCATCGATCCTGAAGTTAACAGTAGCCATCATATTTCCCAAGTATTTAATGTACTAGGAATAGTGTAATGCAAATTGCATTACAAGTCGACTTTGCATAATAGCCATTATGTTAAATAGAATCAAAAAACCTCCAATAAAATCGTTATAGTATTATTGTTTATTGAGTAGATAAGAGAATTAAATTAGTGAAATACTCAAATGAAAAAATAGTAAAAGCTCTCTTACTTTCTCCTTTACCACTACTTTTTTTCACAGCAGTCCTGTTTATCGTAATGAATCAGGAATACAGCCTATACTCGATTTTAGTGGTTCTTGTAGGGCACGGTCTTGTCTACTTGGCTTATTGTATTTTGACTGTACCTTTCAGCTTCATATTCTCAATTCTTTTAAATCGTTATAACAGTCTTAATTTATTAACTATCTGTATTGCCTCTATAATTATTGCTACTCCATTTTTTATTCTTTTTGGATGGAGTCACACAGGAGAAATTTCGAAAGAGTGGTGGAAGATGTATACAGATACATGGACTATCTTTATGGCTCTATTTCCTGGCTTATGTTATTGGCTATTTCTGATTAGCCTAAAAGATAAGAAATCAAAGAATATTGAATAAACCATTGCATAGAGATTCTTAAATTTCCCTAAAATTAACATAATACACGTTATGCGAAATTAGAAAAATGAGTTTATTGCACTGATACTTATCTGTTTTTTAAATTTTAGACCTGGGTTGGTGCCCAGGTTTTTTAATTTCGTATAACAGCCATTATGTTAAATCGCATATAAAAAAATTGACATAAATTAAATTTTATACAATTATATTGCACACAATATATTATTTAAAGGTAATTAAAATGAGTAATCTTTATTCTACCCAAGTTAAAGCAATCGGTGGACGTTCAGGGAATATTCGTAGTGAAGATGGTATCTTAGAACTAAAATTAGCTTTGCCAAAAGAATTAGGTGGTCGAGGTGATGCAACGAATCCTGAGCAATTATTTGCAGCTGGCTATGCTGCATGCTTTGGAAATGCCGTGATCCATGTAACTCGTAGCAATAAAGAACATAAAATCCGTGATAACGATGTAGAAGTCCTGAGTACTGTTGGCATGGTTGCTAATGGCAATGGTGGATTTTCCTTAACAGTACACTTAGATGTCACTCTTTCAGGTATTTCACAAGCTGATGCAGAGAAGATCGTGGAACAAACGCATCAAGTATGTCCTTATTCCAACGCTATTCGAGGTAATATACAGGTATCGACCACTGTCTATACCAAATAAAAAGCTATGTCCAAGAATCAGCTTTGCCTAGATGAGCAACTATGTTTTCCTATTTATGCTGCATCTAATTTAATCGTAAAAGCTTATCGCCCTTTTCTTACACCTCTCGGACTCACTTATCCTCAATATTTAGTGATGTTGGTTTTATGGGAAAAAGAATGTGTAAGTGTGGGTGATCTTGGACAAATTTTACACCTGGATAGTGGGACACTAACGCCCTTACTAAAAAGAATGGAAAAGTCTGAACTTATTAATCGATCACGTGATCCTAATGATGAAAGAAGAGTCCTTATTTCATTAAAAGAAAAGGGTCGAGAGCTACGAGCTGCCGCAGAAATGATTCCTAAAGAGCTGACTCAAAGTATTCAACTTGAAAATTTAAATAAACTAAAAGAAGAATTAAAGTCATTGGTTAAAGTGTTATCAGAGAAAATTTAAGAAATCTTATTATCTGGTGATATGAGTCACTATGATTCTGAAAATTAATTAATTTTTCTAAAATTAACATAATACGCGTTATACGAAACTCTGTTATAAGCCCCATACATTCAAGTTTATTTCTTGCATAAATGTATCCTATAGGATACATTACTCTTATGTACTCAATATACACCACTGAAGTCTTTGATGACTGGTTTACTAAGTTAAAAGACCAGCAGGCAAAAAGGCGTATACAAGTCCGAATTGATCGGGTTGAAGATGGAAACTTTGGAGATACTGAGCCAGTCGGTGAAGGTGTCTCTGAATTACGTTTCTTCTTTGGACCTGGCTACAGGATCTATTACTGTAAGCAAGGGCAAAGGGTCGTTATTCTTTTAGCAGGCGGAGACAAGTCTACGCAAAGTAAAGATATAAAACTTGCCCTACAACTAGCACAAGATTTAGAGGAGGAGCTGTAAATGGCTATCAAACTTCGTAAATGGGACAGTGCTGAACATCTTAAAACAGAAGAAGATATGCAAGCTTACCTACAAGCCTGTATAGATGAATCTAATGGTGATGCGGCATTCATTGCAAAAGCTTTAGGTAATATTGCTAAAGCTAAAGGAATGGCTCAATTATCAAGAGACACAGGTTTAGGCCGAGAAAGTCTTTATAAAGCACTTTCTGGCGATGTAAATCCAAGCTTTGATACTGTCATTAAAGTGGTAAAAGCACTGAATTTACGCTTAGCAATTTAAAAAAAACTAGTAAAAAAGGGAGCTTAAAGCCATTGCTGTCCCACAATTTTTCACAAGGGGAAGCTCATTTGAGCTTCCCCTTGTTTTATGGGTATTTTATCGGGTTAAAATAAAGCTTTTAAAGTTCTTCTTTCAAACAAATTCACTTGAATTATTCTGAGTAAACGTTGAACTGTAGTTTTTCCTAAATGTTGAGCGAAACTCACCAATAAATAGGCGATCATCGCAATCCAGGTTTGTGTCTGAATTGCGTTCCTGCTGCGGCCTAGAAACGCTTTTAATTTGAGATTCTGCTTAATCGCCTTAAAGAACAGCTCAACTTTCCAACGATCTTTATAAATCGCCGCAATGGTGGAGGCGGC
>NZ_VOZV01000043.1:0-21307 GCF_013419565.1 Acinetobacter sp. YH12072
TCCCTTCCCGAACTCAGAAGTGAAACCTCTTAGCGCTGATGGTAGTGTGGGGTCTCCCATGTGAGAGTAAGTCATCGCCAGCTCATTATTCCAAAAGCCCTCTGCTCACGCAGGGGGCTTTTTTTATGCGTGGGGTTTAAGAAAATTAATTATTCGATGGTTATTTAAACTGAATCATCACATAAAAGGCGAATTGAGAGGCGTATACTGAGCAGGTTCATGGAGCGGATATGTCCTCAAATTCATCTTCAAGCCATATCGCATATGGTTCATCTGCTTTTAAAGCTATTTTATTCTCCTTATTTCTGGCGGGTTTCGCGATTTTTTCATCGCTGTATTGTGTCCAACCGATGATGCCGATTCTGGCGGATTATTTTCATATCTCTCCAACACAAAGCAGTTTTCCACTTTCCTTCTCTACCATTGCCTTGGCTATTGGCTTGATCTTTACTGGTCTGATTTCAGACCATTTTGGCCGTAAGCCGATAATGGTCTGGTCGTTATTTTCAGTTTCAGTCTTACTGTTACTCAGTGCTTTACTGCCAATCTGGTCGATATTTCTAGCCACACGAGTACTGATTGGTTTAACGGTCAGTGGTGTGGCAGCCGTGGCGATGACTTATATTGGAGAGGAAGTGGTAGAGCAGGATGTGGGCTTTGCCATGGGGCTGTATATTTCCGGAACTGCGATTGGGGGCATGAGCGGACGGTTGATCGCAGGGACATTGGTCGATTTTATTTCTTGGCAATCTGCGACTCTGATCATTGGGTTACTGAACCTATGTATCGCTATAACCTTCTATTTTCTATTACCTAAGTCCAGACACTTTCAGGCTTATCCAATTCAATTCAGCCGTTTTATCAGAGCATTTCAACAGAATCTGAGTGATCCTAAATTAAGAATTCTGTTTTTACAGGGCTTTATCCTGATGGGGGGATTTGTCTCGGTATTTAACTATCTGAGTTATCGTTTGATTCAAGCGCCATTTGAATTGTCTCATGTCTGGATTGGTCTGATTTCGATTACTTATCTGGCCGGAATTTATAGCTCGCCACGAGCCGCAGCTTGGAGCAGGAAGTTTGGACGTTATAGGGTACTTGCCGCCATGCTTTGTACCATGCTGTTTGGCTTAGCCTTAATGTTGATTAATAACTTGGCTTTAGTCTTTATTGGTTTGCTGATTTTTACCTTTTCCTTTTTTGCGGCTCATTCAACTGCTAGTAGCTGGGTATCGGTGCAATCCTTACAGTATCGTGCGGTAGGTTCGTCCCTTTATTTGTTCTGTTACTACCTGGGTTCAAGCTTACTTGGAAGTTCGAGTGGACTGGTCTGGGAAAATTCCGGATGGTTAGGACTAAGTGTATTTATCGCTATTATTTTAGGATTAGGCTTGCTGATGGCACAGCGTTTAAAACCTATAAATGATTCTTCAAAATCAGGATGAGTATATATTCCTAATAAAGGTCTTAAAGCTGTTTTTGTATAAATTATAATCAAGCAACCTAAGCCGAATTCATGCTAAAATACTCGGCTTTCATCTTTGATCACTTTTCTGATCTTCCATCTGCCAGCCGAGAATTGCTAGCCATGTCTACTGCTTATACCGCTCAGACTGCGCCTAAAGCGTTGTTTGATTACGACAAATATTGGGCGTCATGTTTTGAACCCGCGCCTTTTTTGCCGATGTCACGCGAGGAAATGGACCAACTCGGTTGGGACAGTTGTGACTTTATTTTTGTCTGCGGTGATGCCTATATTGACCACCCGTCATTTGTGACCGGGATCATTGGACGTGTGCTCGAAGCACAAGGTTTCCGCGTGGGGATTATTGCCCAGCCGGACTGGACTAATGTAGAAGCCTTCCGTGTACTCGGTAAGCCGAATATTGCCTGGGGCGTTTCTGCCGGTAATATGGACTCGATGATTAACCGTTATACGGCGGATCGTAAGATTCGTTCAGATGATGCTTATTCTCCAGATAACCAGCCGAATAAACGTCCAGACCGCGCAGCAACCGTCTATTGCCAACGTTGTCGTGAAGCTTTCCCGGATGTGCCGGTATTACTCGGTGGTATTGAAGGTTCATTACGTCGTATCGCACATTATGACTACTGGTCAGATAAAGTCCGTCGTTCGATCTTAATGGATTCTAAAGCGGACTTGTTGATGTACGGTAATGGCGAACGCTCGATCATTGAAATCATGCATCGCCTGGCTAAGGGTGAAAAGATTCATCAGATTACTGATGTTCGTGGTACCGCATTCATTATCAATAAACATAACCGTGCTGCGAAAGCCCAGTTTGTGGAAATCGCATCCAATGATGTCGATACCATTGGCCGTGTCGATCCGATCATCAACCCCTATGTGATGAGCGAAGATATTGATGGTTGTGAAATTGAAAAAGATAAAGGCAACAGCTTAAGCCAATACCAGAATTTCCAGAAAGAAGTGGTAGCCAACCCAATCGTGCGTGAAGGGGACAATTTAGATCCAGATACGCAAATTGTGCAGCTACAACCAGCTTCTAAAGCAATTAAACATAAATTACCACCACGTGAACTGGCAGTGATTCGTTTGCCTTCTTTTGAAAAAGTGGCAAATGACCCTGTGCTGTATGCACATGCGAACCGTATTCTGCATCTGGAAACCAATCCAGGGAACGCGCGTGCCTTGGTACAAAAACATGGTGAACGTGATGTGTGGATCAATCCGCCACCGATTCCATTAACTACCGAAGAAATGGATTATGTGTTCGACCTGCCTTATGCACGTCTGCCGCATCCATCCTATGGTAATGCACGCTTTCCGGCCTTTGACATGATCAAGTTCTCGGTGAACATTATGCGTGGCTGTTTCGGTGGCTGTACTTTCTGTTCGATCACCGAGCATGAAGGTCGTATTATTCAGAACCGTTCTGAAGAATCAATCCTGCGTGAAGTAGAAAAAATTCGTGATACCGCACCAGGCTTTACCGGTATTATCTCCGACTTGGGTGGTCCAACGGCCAACATGTACCGCCTGGCATGTAAAGATCCTGAAATTGAGAAAAACTGTCGTAAACCTTCATGTGTGTTCCCGGGCGTATGTCAAAACCTGCATACCGACCATGCACCGTTGACCCAATTGTATCGTAAAGCACGTGCTTTACCGGGTATTAAAAAGATTCTGATTGGATCAGGTCTGCGTTATGACCTTGCTGTATTGAATCCGGAATATGTCAGAGAGCTGGTCACCCATCACGTGGGTGGTTATCTGAAGATCGCGCCAGAGCATACCGAAAAAGGTCCATTATCCAAGATGATGAAACCGGGGATCGGGACGTATGACCGCTTCAAGCAGATGTTTGACCGTTTCAGTAAAGAAGCCGGTAAGGAACAGTATCTGATTCCTTATTTCATCGCGGCGCATCCGGGTACCACCGATTACGACATGATGAATTTGGCTATCTGGTTGAAAAAGAATGGCTTCCGTGCCGATCAGGTACAAACCTTCTATCCATCACCAATGGCCACTGCAACCACCATGTACTACACCGGTAAAAACCCGCTGGCGAAAGTCGCGCGTTATACTGAAGATGTGGACATCGTGAAAGGTGAGAAACGTCGTCGTCTGCATAAAGCCTTTTTGCGTTATCATGATCCAAACAACTGGCCTTTATTGCGTGAAGCTTTAAAGGAAATGGGGCGTCAGGATCTGATTGGTAACTCGAAACAGCATCTGATTCCAACCTATCAACCTGCTGGTACAGATGGACAATACCAGTCTGCACGTAAGAAGAATTCGACTGTAGCGGGTGATTCACAGAAACGTACTGCTAACCCAGGTAATCGTGGTCAGGCTCAAAATAACCGTCCGAAAAAAGGCCAGATTCTGACCCAGCATACTGGTCTGCCACCGCGTGAAACGGGTGATGCGAAAAAGCCATTCGGCGGCCCTAAACCTAAAGCAAAATCAAAGCCAAAATCACGTGCTTGATTAAGCTGATAAAAAAGACACTTCGGGTGTCTTTTTTTATGTTCAGACTTTATTGATGCGGCTTTCAGGTTCTCAATTAAAATGTAAAATATTTTATTTTTAGTCGATTTAAATTTTTGAAAAATGATATAAAAATAACACTTTGTCGGAATTGTCTTACAGTTCAACCGATTTATATTGCGATCTATCAGGAGACTATTTTACAGTCGCGTATAAGGATTTAACCCTAATTTCTATTGAAATAGCAAAAAGCGGTTTTTAAGTAACCGGCAATCAAGTTTTGCTACGAATTGTATTGGTCTCTACACAGAATGGTAGCAGGGCAATTTTAAAAGTAGTATGGGTTTATACTGGATAACAATAAAACAAGAATGATTATAAGAATGCAAGGATTGAGTCATGACCACCTATATGATTATAGGGAGTTTCTTGGTGTTCTGTGTTGTGCTCATGGCATGGAAGCAGCTAAGGAATAGCCCAAAACCGCAAGACAGCGCCTTAAAACAGCGCGCTATTTTTAATCCAAATGAACAACTGACGTTTACACGCCTGAAAGAAGTATTGCCTGATTATATTGTACTGGCCCATGTTTCTTATGATGCACTACTTACTACCAAATTTGGTCGTACCCGGCACAAGTATCGTGATCTGATTGCAGATTTTGTGATTCTGGATCAGCAATACCAGATTGTTGCCATTGTAGCCGTCGATGATCCGGTGATTTTAAAACGTCCACAGCAGGCGCAATTTCAGGATGCCTTGTTGACTATGGCCGGTTATCGGGTCATTCGCTATGAAGATGTACCGGAATATTATCAGTTACGAGGAGATTTCCTGCGTGAGCAGGAGCATTCCAGTAAAGACCAGAGATTTACCGCTGTGAATGATCTCAAAAAATATCATCTCTATTCAGATCTGGAACGACGTAAAGTCAAAGCATTAAACTGATAGAACCTAAACGAAAAAAGTATGCCAAGTGCATACTTTTTTCTATTTTAGATGAGTAGCAATTAGGCCTGAATAGAAGTCTATTCAGGTTTGACGGCTACGACAGTCAGTTCCACTAACACGCGTGGATCATACAGTTTAGCTTCGACACAGGTGCGGGGTAGGGCTTGAATATCCGATACCCAGGCATCCCAGACTTCATTAAACGCTGCATAATCTTTTTCAATATCTTTGAGATAAATCGTCACAGACATGATCTGGCTTTTATCGGTACCGGCATCCGCCAGGAACTGATCGATAATATCCAGTGTCTGCTGGGTTTGACCTTTGATATCCAGATCCAGATCTGTCGCCAGCTGGCCGGCAAGATGAACCAGATTGCCGGCAATGGCGATCTCAGAAAAGCGTTGTGAAACATGCAAACGTTGAACAGACATCAGCTTAATCCTTGGTTTTTGGCATCAAGGCTGCGACTAATGCAGTCAATAGGCAGCCTATCGCAAGATAGATGGCTACATAATGCCATGAACCATCACCCCAAATCACTAAGGAGGCTGCAATCATTGGGGTAAAACCACCACCAATAATACTGGCGACCTGATAACCGACTCCGGCACCGCTATAGCGATATTCCGTACCAAATAGCGAGGTAAAAATCGGTTGATGCACGCTGACCACCATGTCATGCGCGACATTGGCCAGTAGAATGGCGCCAACAATAATCATCCAGGTATTTTGTGCATCCAGTGCCATAAAAAACGGAAAGGCAGACAGTGCACCGATCAGACCACCCCAGACGCACATGGTTTTATGCTGGATTTTATCCGATAGCCAGGCAAAGAAAGGAATACTGAAACAGCTGATCGCACCGACCATCAGGGTGATATTCAGGAAGAACTGTTTGTCCATGCCCAGATTATTGGTGGAATAGTTTAGGGCAAAGTTGGTGACCAGATACATGGTCAGCAGTTCGGTCAAACGTAAGGCAATAATATAAAAGAAAGCTTTAGGATGTTTGCTGATGGCCTGCAAGATTGGCAGTTTTTCTGGATGATGATCTGCCTTAATCACTTTCTCTACGAATTCTTGAGATTCATCCTGATCACGGCGAATCCACATCGCAATCCCGATCAGCACGATACTGGCAATAAACGGAATGCGCCAAGCCCATTCAGCAAAAGCCTCTTCACCCAGTGTGGCAATAATAACGGATACCGCACCCGTTGCCAGTACCAGACCTACGCCATAGCCGACCTGAACACCACTGCTATAAAAGGCTTTTTTGCCTTTAGGGGCATTTTCCACCGCCATCAGGGCAGCACCACCCCATTCACCACCGACTGCAAAGCCTTGAATGGCACGCAGGGTCACCAGTAAAACCGGTGCCCACCAGCCAATGGCTTCGAAATTAGGTAAAAAACCAATCCCGACGGTGGAAATCCCCATCAGGACCACAGTCAGAACCAGCATTTTCTTGCGGCCGAGCTTGTCGCCGAAATGACCAAATACCACACCGCCTAGAGGACGAAACAGGAAGCCTACCCCAAAGGTGGCTAAAGCCGCCAAGGTACCCATATTGGCACCAATGCTTGGGAAAAACTGGTCTTTAAAAATTAAGGCCGCAACAATGCCGTAAAGGAGAAAATCATACCAATCGACAACAGCACCAACAAAACTGGATAACGCCGCTTTACGCGCGCGTCGTTCTTGAATAACAGAAGAATTTACAGAGGACATGCAGGGAGGGATTCCATGAGATACATCAGAGTTGCCCTGTAATATTCGGATTTGATCGTCACGCCAATCACAGGACAGTATGCTGAAAGTAAAGGTGATTTTCAGCATCTCAGCACATACATGGATAATGCATTGCGCAGATAGAGTACTCCAAAAATTCAAAATGTAAAAACAAAGTTGCCGTATTTTTAAACTAACGTCTAATACTTGTACAAAATAGGCTTAAAGTAGCAGCAATTGCGTTTCTGTTTCACGTGCAGCGAGCTGATAGACGCCAAGCCCAATCAGCCGAAACTGCAGTTGAGGAGTAATATGCATCTCTTGAAGCAATAAGTGTAAAGCCTGCTCCAGTTCTTGCGGGCTACGCAGCAGCTGGCTGAAGCTTTTACTATGCTGCATGGTCTGAAAATTTTTCATTCTCAGTTTTACAGTAACCCCGCGGGCAGAGAGCTGTTTTTTTTCCAGACTCTGCCAGAGCTGGGCAATTAATGGCTGCCAGTAAGGCTGGCATTGCGGTAAATACAGATCATCATCGAAAGTCGTTTCCTTGGAAATCTGTTGGCGTTCCCGTTCAGCTTCAACTGGCCGATCATCAATACCTTGAGCATAGAGAAACAGGCGCCGTCCATATTTGCCAAAATGCTGAATCAGGATCGCTTCTTCAATCTGCTGTAAATCTCCCAAGGTTTCCAGATTCAAACTTTTTAGTTTTTCTTGAGTGACTTTGCCTACACCGGGAATTTTCTTCAGTGGAAGATCCTGAATAAAACGCTGTACTTGTGAAGGTTTGATAACACAGATTCCATTCGGCTTATGCCAGTCAGAGGCAATCTTGGCGAGAAATTTATTCGGCGCCACGCCAGCAGAAGCGGTTAGTCCAGTAGTTTGAAAAATATCTTCACGAATGCGCATTGCCACTTCAGTGGCACTCGGAATCTGCTGCAAATTTTCGGTGACATCCAGATAAGCTTCATCCAGAGACAACGGTTCGATGACCTTGGTATAAGTTTGAAATATTTGATGAATCTGACCAGAGACCTGACGGTATTTGGCAAAATCTGGTTCAATCACGATGACCTGAGGGCAGAGCTTACGTGCTTGAGTCATCGGCATGGCAGAGCGCAGTCCGAATTCGCGGGCCGGATAGGAGGCAGCCGCGACCACTGCCCGCGGATGATGCGAGGCAATCACCACAGGCAGAGCGTTCAGCTCCGGACGCTCACGCAGCTCGACTGAGGCGTAGAAGGCATCCATATCGATATGAATAATTTTGCGCATATCCAGTATCTTAAGTGGCTTTAGCTGGATTGGGAAGAGACCGGATTGACAAGTAAACAGGCTAAAGTATTATTCAAGACGAAGCATATCCTGTCTAAATAATTCAATATCCATTTCATGGTTGAATCAGGGAGAAATTAGGTTTATTTCTTGGCCGGAGGCTTGGGCTGATCCTGGGTGGGAATACTGTTCTGCTGTAAAAATTTGATCCAGTCCTGCTCTGAGCCATAAAACACGTTGAGATCCACAGTACGGGCAATGCCAGGAATTTCACCTTGACTGGTATGTTGCCAGAAGGTCCATTTAGGCTGACCCTTTAAATCTGGTAAACCTTGGTACTCACGTACCCAGAGCGGTACGTCAGTAAACTCTCCCGCCAGCACGATGTTATAAAAAGATTTCGACACATAGAAGATCGGCTGCTTGCCATAATGGTGTTTTAAGGCATCATGCATGATCCGGATTTCCTTGAGCATCTGCTCTTTGGAATAGTGATTGATGCATTTGCTGTCATATTCCAGATCCATTACGGGTGGCAGGGCATCCATTTTACGCGGAACAGACTCTATAAAATTCTGAGCCTGAATACTGCCATCACGGCAAAGCCGATAAAAATGATAAGCACCGACCAGAAAGCCCTGTTCGCGGGCCTGCAGCCAGTATTCCTGAAACTTGGTATCTTTAAAATCACCACCTTCTGTGGATTTTAAATAGACAAATTTATATTTCTGTTTTGGGATTTTCTTCCAGTCTATTTCTTTCTGATGATGGGAAACATCAAAACCATGAATCGGATAATCTGCTGCATGCGCTGAAGGCTGTTTGAAAACCAGCAGATAAAGCACAGTGGTTACCACAAGCGTAATCAGCAGCCCGACTGCAATCACTGAGTGTTTTTTCCAGTTGCTAGAAGTGGGAGCTGCTTTCATGTGCACGGTGGCCTAATCTAGAGATATTCATATCGAGTTTATATTCTGCCCTAGACTGGTGTGTTTTTGGGGATATGCCAGAAAATATAGGCAGCAATAATGTTAATACAGCCTAGACAGAGCAGCGAAACGTGGAAGGCATTATCCAGCTGCTCAGGGCCGAAGTAGGCACTAAACATATTCACTAGCGTACCTGCCAGTGCCACCCCGATACTCATTGACAGCATCATGATCATCGACAGAAAACTGTTACCACTGCTGGCATCCTGCTGGCTTAAATCTTTTAAAGTCAGCGTATTCATTGAGACAAATTGCAGCGAATTCAGAATCCCGAACACAAAGAAATGAATGGCTCTTAGCCAGATAGGGGTTTCCGCCGTAGTCAAGGCAAAACTGGCAATACATAGACCGACCAGCAAGGTGTTGATCAACAAGACTCTACGATAACCAAAACGTTGAATGATTTTGCGGATAATCGGTTTAGATGCTAAAGAACCGAGTACCGTTGGAATCATCAGTAAACCGGTAATAAAAGGTTCAAAACCAAAAGCGACCTGCAACATTAAAGGCAGCAAAAACGGAATCGAGTTGCCGCCGAGCCGGGCAAAGAAATTACCCAGAATACCAATCGAATAAATCTTATTTTTAAATAATTTACTGCGAAAAAGCGCATTCAGATGAGTATGTGAGTGATAGGCATAGATGAGTGAGGCAATCAGACCACTTCCGACCAGACTTAAGCTCCACCAGAGTGGATATTGTGGATTGGCAAAGTTTTCAATCCCTAGACACAAGCCGATCATTGCGATGACCAGTAGAATAAAACCGCCAAAATCAAAACGCTGTACCGTCGGTTCAGTGATATTCGGCATAGCTTTAAAGGTAATCAATGCACCCAGCAGACCAATCGGCAGATTGATCAGGAAAATCCAGTGCCAGGACAGGTATTCCACCATCCAGCCACCTAAGGTTGGACCGATTAAAGGACCCATTAGTCCTGCCAGACTCATCAGACTCATAGCGGATAGAAACTGGGTACGAGGAATAATTTTCAGCATGGCCAGTCGTCCGACTGGAAGCAGCAAAGCACCTCCAATGCCCTGAAATACCCGATAAACCAGTAGTTCATTCAGATTCTCAGACCAGGCACAGCCGAGTGAGGCCAGAGCAAAAATAATGATCGCTGCAAAATAGATATTCCGAACCCCAAAGCGATCTGCCAGCCAGCCACTTAAGGGAATGCAGGCTGCCACAGAAAGCACATAGGCCACCACCACACTATGCATCCGTAACGGATCTTCCTGCAGGTTACTGGCAATCGCAGGCAAGGCGGTATTGATAATCGTGGTATCCAGGCCTTGCATGAAAAAGCCAATCGATACCAGCAAGACCAGCAGTCTGAATTCAGGTTGTAGGGATTGATGCGTAGGAGTGACATTCATGGATTTAAAAAATCATCTATTTTGAATAGTTTAAAGAAATCTATGCAGCAGTGTGACTGAAATAAAAACGATTGTGAATAGGAGTCGTGTAGACAAAATGCTAATGAATTCACAGCCTGATTTCAGTTATTGAAGAGGAAAGGGTAAAAGATATATTTCTATACTGCGAACCTCTCAAATTGATACAGATTCATAAATATGTCATTTTTGGAACACTTCAAGCTTCTTTTTAAGGAGCAGGCTACAAAAAAATATGACGGAAATGTCATGAAAATGAAATAAAACCGTCATAATCTGGGGCAAACTTCCAGAACTGCTGTACTGGGAACTGTCTAGTAAAAGGTTTTGTACTTATGACCATCGAGATTCTGATGGTAGTTGGCTTCTGTCTGGCCGCCTATTCCATCGTGGGGAATGATGTTCCGCAAACATTAGGAACATTTATTTCATCGAACTCACATCGCCCATGGTGGGTACTCTGGATTTACATCAGTACTATTCTGGTTGTGGTGTTAATGTATGGCTGGTTTGCTTCTGGGGTAGGGGATGCCTCTTATGGACGTCTGGAAACCATTCCTTTCCCTGAAGATGGGGTCACCTGGCTATATGTGGTACCGCCTCTTTTACTGATCATTTTGACCAAATATGGCATTCCGGTCAGTACTACTTTCTTGGTGCTCACGATTTTCTCCCCGAGCAGTCTGGGTTCCATGCTGACCAAGTCAATGATGGGTTACGCCGTCGCTTTCTTTGTGGCGATTGTGATCTATCGTCTGGTCATGAAAAAACTCGCGGTCTATTTCAGTGAAACCCGTGATCAGCAACACTCCCCAATGTGGATGGCCTTGCAATGGCTATCTACGGCATTTCTGTGGAGCCAGTGGCTGATCCAGGATCTGGCTAATATCTTTGTTTATGTGCCGCGTCAGGTGCCGTTTGAGTTCCTGATCTTTGCCATTTCTGTCTTTGTCATCCTGCTGGGCATGATTCTTTACCAGCGTGGTGGAGCTATCCAGAATATTGTTGATACCAAGACCGGGGTGACGGATGTCCGTTCTGCTACGATTATCGACTTTATTTATGCATTGATTCTGCTGGTGTTCAAAGAGTGGAGTAACATCCCGATGAGTACCACTTGGGTATTCCTGGGGTTACTGGCCGGTCGTGAATTTGCGATTTCGATGCTGGTGACCGAAGTCAACAAGCACCGTACTTCACGGAATGTCAGCAAAGATGCCATGAAACTGATGTTTGGTCTAGCCATTAGTGTGTTTCTGGCGACGACTTTGCCTTGGTTCTATCACACGATTTCCGGTTAATGTCTTGGCATGTATAAATGAAAAAAGCGAGCATCAAGCTCGCTTTTTTATGGCTTTAAATCATTGCTATTTAAAGCAGACAAGAAAATTTAAACGACGAAACGTTGCGGAGCATCCAGATTCAGCAAGGTGGTATAAATCTGATCTGCATGTTCACAGATAATCAGTTTAGCCCGATGTTGGGGCGGCAAGAAGCCTTCCTGCACCGCAAGATCAAGCTGGGCAATCAGGGGATTATAAAAGCCATTGACGTTATACAGCATCATCGGTTTTTGATGCTGGTTCAGCTGACCCCAGGTCGCAATTTCCAGAATTTCTTCAAAGGTTCCCAATCCACCCGGCAAGGCGACAAAGGCACAGGCACGATCTGCCATCATGGCCTTACGCTGATGCATGCTGGTGACGATATGCAGTTCTGTGAGTTGAGGATGGGCAATCTCATAATCCAGCATAAATTCCGGAATCACGCCCACCGCTTCACCACCATGCTGAATCATGGTGTCTGCCACCTGGCCCATCAGACCAATACTGGCGCCGCCATAGACCAGACCAAAACCATGTTCGGCCAGACCTTGTGACAGTTGAATCGCTTTTTCCAGATAAATCGGTTTGTTGCCGGCACGAGAGCCACAATATAAAGCTACTAGCGGGCGTGTTGTTTTTGGGGAGTTATCATTAAAATAATCGGTCATTTCCATTACACTTTGCATTTATTTTTTTCACCTTATCATTTTTTTATCTACTTACTATAACTTAGTTAACAAATATGACAATTCCATGAGCAGACCTCATTTTAGGACAAAATCTTTCATTCAAATTCATCCATAATCCCGGATGAAAACAGGTGAATTTCATGCTGTTCTTGATATACTGAAAGTCTGTCTTACTACAATAGAACTCACATGGGTAGTCGAAGTTGGCGCTTTAATTCAGTAAAACGTCACATTATCAAGTCTTTAATTCAAGTCGGGTATCAACCTGTATCTCATCATGCAAATACTTGCTTTTCTCCTCGGTTAGAGGAGCAGATGCAATGATTTTTGAATGGATGTCAGATCCCTCTGCCTGGATTGGCTTACTCACACTGATTGTTCTTGAAATTGTACTCGGGATCGATAACCTGGTCTTTATTGCAATTCTGGCGGAAAAGCTTCCACCCGAACAGCGTAATGCAGCGCGTATTACCGGTCTGGGCTTGGCGCTGTTAATGCGACTGGTGTTGCTGGCATCGATTGCCTGGGTCGTAACGCTTACTGAACCGCTATTCCATATCTTTGAGCATCCATTTTCAGGACGCGACCTGATCTTATTATTCGGTGGTGTATTCCTGCTGTTTAAAGGCACTATGGAGCTGCATGAGCGTCTGGAAGCCAAACCTGTGACCAAGGAAGAAAATCCGGTTCAGGCGGTGTTCTGGATGGTGATTGTGCAGATCGTGGTACTGGACGCCGTGTTCTCGCTCGACAGCGTGATTACTGCGGTTGGTATGGTCAAAGATCTGTCTGTGATGATGATCGCCGTGATTATTGCGGTCGGTATCATGTTGTGGGCCTCTAAAGCCCTCATGGATTTCGTCAACAAGCACCCGACAGTAGTGATTCTCTGTCTGGGCTTCCTGATGATGATTGGTTTCTCGCTGGTGGTTGAAGGCTTCGGTTTCCATATTCCAAAAGGCTATCTGTATGCCGCGATTGGTTTCTCGGTGATTGTGGAATTCATTAACCAGACCATGAAACGCAATCAGGAAAAAATGGTGACGACAACTGATATGCGTTACCGTACTGCGTCTGCCGTAATGCGTATGCTGGGCGGTAAACCGGCTCAGGACAATGATTCTTCTGAACCGGAAGATGTACTGGCGACTCGTGCCTTTGCTGATGAAGTCTTTGATGACGACGAAAGTGGAGTCTACCATAGCGTTATGGTGCAGGGCGTACTTGGCCTGTCAGAACGTCCGGTGAAATCGGTGATGACACCACGTCCTGAACTGGAATGGATTGATCTGGAAGATGATCATGCCAGCATCAAAGAGCAGTTATTGCATATGAGCCATTCACGCCTGATTGTGGCGCGTGGTGAACTGGACAATATTGCCGGTGTGGTATTGACCCATAAAGTCCTGAATGAATACATCGAAACAGGTATTCTGGACTTCGAAAAACATCTGCGTGAACCTGTGATTGTACATGAAAATGCTCAGGTCTTGATGGTCATGGATCAGTTGCGTCAGGCACCGCTACAAATGGCTTTAGTACTGAACGAATATGGTTCCATTGAAGGCGTGGCGACACCGATTGATGTACTGGAAGCGATTGCCGGTGAATTCCCGGATGAAGACCAGCTAGAAGCAGCCGTAGAGAGTCTAGAAGATGGCAGCCTGATTCTGGATGGTTCAACTGATATTCGCCATGTGTCACTGCTTCTGGATCGCGATCTGGTCAATGAAACGGAAGAATATTCGACATTGTCGGGTTATATTCTGTTCCATCTGGGGCGCTTGCCAGAAAATGGCGAAAAGCTCGAAGCAGATGATTATATCTTTGAGGTGGTCACGATGGACGGCCACAAGATTGATAAGGTGCATATCATTGCCCCAGCGAACCGGAAAGACTAGTTCAGCGCCCGAAGGACGAAGCTAAAAGTTTGCTAAAATAGCCCGCACTGTCGGGCTATTTTTTATGGAATTGAGATGTCAGAAGCATGTCCATGTGGACGAGGTGAATACGCAAGCTGTTGCCAGCCACTACATCAGGGCCAGCAATTGGCTCAAAACGCCGAGCAATTAATGCGCTCGCGGTATAGTGCCTTTGCCAAGCATGAAATTGATTATATCCAGCAGACTACTGCCCGTGGACAGCAGCAGGCTTTGGACATGCCAGCCATTGCTGAATGGAGTAGAACCAATCAATGGCTGAAGTTGGAAATCGTGCAGGCCAATGAAAAGCTGGACAAGACCCATGCGCTGGTCGAGTTCAAAGCACATTATCACGATGGCAAGCAGGCCCAGATTCATCATGAAATTTCACATTTTGTAAAGTTCGAGAATCGCTGGTACTTTCTAGATCCAACGACAGATCAACAGTTTACAATGAAACAGCCGTGCATCTGTGGCTCCGGGAAAAAATTTAAGCAATGTTGTGCGCATTTTTTATAATTTTCACATAGATTTAGCTTAGAATAGCCGCCATCTCATAGCCTCAGGTGGAAGCAGGGCGATGTTACTGACCGTCATCTATATTATTGCAATTACCGCTGAAGCCATGACCGGAGCCTTGTCTGCCGGTCGGCGTAGTATGGACTGGTTTGGGGTCACGATTATTGCCTGTGTTACGGCGCTCGGTGGTGGTTCGGTACGTGATGTACTACTTGGCCATTATCCTTTGACCTGGGTCAAACACCCGGAATATCTGGTGCTGACTTGCTGTGCCGCCTTTGTCACCATCCTGATTGCCAAATGGATGCGCCATTTACGCAATATCTTCCTGGTACTGGATGCCTTGGGCCTGATTGGCTTTACCATCATTGGCTGCCAGATTGCGCTGGAAATGGGGCATGGTTTTGTAGTCAGTGCGGTCGCCGGGGTTCTGACCGGAGTATCGGGCGGTATTTTACGTGACATTTTATGTAATGATGTGCCTTTAGTCTTCCGCCGTGAACTGTATGCCAGTATTTCCTTTGTTGCAGTCATCTTCTACTGGCTCTGCAGCAATTTCGGTCTGTCACTCGAACTGACCATTATTTCCACCCTGATTTTTGGCTTTAGTTTGCGTTTGATTGCGATCTATTTCGGTCTGGAAATGCCGAAGTTTATCTATAAGGATGATGACGAACAGTCCGCTTCATCCAAAGACGAATCTTGATATGAATTACGGTAACTGCGGGAGGGAAAACTTCCCGTAGGCGTACGTATTCGTAGTATAAAAAAATAAAAAATCAAACCTCCTGTTGGGACAGCAGCATCTCCCGTTTCACCTGATCAGAGATTTTTGTTATGGATTTAGTTTCTCGGATACAGCGCTTGCCGATCGGCAAGTTCCACTACACTCTTTTATGGGTGATTGGTCTTGGCTGGATGTTTGATGCCATGGATACAGGATTGATTTCCTTTATTCTGGCGAAAATGGCTGAAGACTGGCAGATGACCGCTGACCAGAAAAGCTGGGTGGTTTCGATCGGTTTTATCGGTATGGCGATTGGGGCGATTTTTTCAGGTGGACTGGCAGATCGCTGGGGACGTAAAACGGTATTTGCCAGTACGCTGGTGATTTATAGTCTGGCGACTGCTGCCTGTGCCTTTGCGCCGAATCTGACCTGGTTACTGGTATTTCGTTTTATTGTCGGTCTGGGATTGGGTGGTCAGTTGCCGGTTGCGGTGACACTGGTCAGTGAATATATCCCGGCACGGGTACGTGGTCGTTTCATTGTGCTGCTGGAAAGTTTCTGGGGCTTGGGCTGGCTGGTGGCTGCACTGGTGTCACGTTTTGTGATTCCTGATTTTGGCTGGCAAGCTGCATTCATGATTGGCGGGATACCGGCACTGTATGCCATCGTAATCTGGAAACTGGTGCCTGAGTCGGTACCGTATCTGATCAATCGTGGCCGGGTAGATGAAGCACAGGCTCTGGTTAAAAAGATTGAGCGCAAATGCGGCGTCGAAGTCATGGAAATCTTTGAAGTTAAACCTGTGGCTGCCAAGCAGAATATCTCGTTTACCCAGCTCTGGAGTGGTATTTTTGCCCGCCGAACCTTGATGCTGTGGCTGATCTGGTTTGGGATCGTTTTCTCCTACTATGGTATTTTTACCTGGTTACCAAGCCTTCTGGTCAAGGAAGGCTATACCATCGTGCAGTCTTTTGAATATGTCCTGGTCATGATTCTGGCGCAATTGCCAGGTTATATTGCGGCAGCATGGCTAGTCGAAAAACTCGGTCGTAAGGCGACTCTGGCTGGATTTATCGGCATGTGTGCGATTTCAGCCTATTTCTTTGGCCAGTCCGGTAGTGTCACTGAAATTGTGATCTGGGGCTGTCTGATGTCCTTCTTTAATCTGGGAGCATGGGGTGTTCTCTATACTTATACCCCAGAACAGTATCCAACCAATATTCGTGCTTTCGGCTCAGGCTGGGCGGGTGCAATTGGCCGTATTGGCGGGATTGCTGCACCTTTTGCCGTAACGCATTTGATGGGGATGCCAAATGGTTTCAGTTATGTCTTTACCATGTTTACTGCAGTATTAATCGCAGTAGCTGTGGTCATTTTAGTCCTGGGTGAAGAGACCAAGGGCAAGACGCTAGAGTCCATGGGTTTATAAGGTTGGTGATTTTTTAGTTGCTCAGCTGCTATAAAGTGGATATTTTTAGCCCATAAGACACGATTTGTCGCGCTGTGTAGTTTACTGCCCTTGTGCAGCCCACAGCCGCGACTTAGCATAAGAAACATTGATACAAAAACGAATTTTAGGATTATAGGTTGTTATGACAAGCCTTGCGCATCATGCGACAGAAAACCGTTCCGTAGCCGAATTTACCGAACAAGCTTATTTAAATTATGCCATGTACGTGATTATGGATCGTGCATTGCCACATATCAGTGACGGTTTGAAACCGGTACAGCGCCGTATTGTCTATGCCATGAGTGAGCTGGGTCTTAAATGGACCAGCAAACCGAAAAAATCGGCACGTACTGTCGGGGATGTGCTGGGTAAATACCATCCACATGGTGACTCGGCCTGTTATGAAGCCATGGTCCTGATGGCGCAGCCATTCAGTTATCGCTATCCGTTTATTGAAGGACAGGGCAACTGGGGTTCACCGGATGATCCTAAATCCTTCGCAGCGATGCGTTATACTGAAGCCAAACTGTCACAATATAGTGAACTGCTTTTATCCGAGCTGGGACAGGGTACCTGTGACTGGCAGGATAACTTTGATGGTTCGATGAAAGAACCGATCAACTTGCCGGCACGTGTTCCCAATATCCTGTTAAATGGTACCACCGGGATTGCTGTGGGGATGGCGACCGATATTCCGCCTCACAACTTGCGCGAAGTGGTGAAAGGTACTATCGCCCTGATCCGTAATCCGAACCTGACCGATGCCAAAATGGCAGAATACATTCCGGGACCGGATTTACCGACCAAAGCGGAAATCATTACGCCACCATCAGAGCTGCTTAAAATCCAGACGACAGGTCGTGGCAGCTATCGCATGCGTGCGGTATACACTATTGATAAAAATGAAATTGTGATTACCGAATTGCCATATCAGGTATCCGGTTCAAAAATTATCAGTCAGATCGCGGACCAGATGCAGGCGAAAAAGCTGCCATTGGTCACTGATGTTCGTGATGAATCTGACCATGAAAATCCAACACGTTTAGTGGTGGTATTGCGTTCGAACCGTATTGATGCTGAAGCGGTAATGAGCCATCTGTTCGCGACTACAGATCTGGAATCCAGCTATCGTGTCAATATGAACATGATTGGCGCGGATGGCCGTCCACAGGTGAAATCGATTCGTCGTATTCTGCTGGAATGGATCGAAATCCGTAAAACTACAGTCACTCGCCGTCTGCAATATCATCTGAATAAGATCGAAAAACGCCTGCATATTCTCGGCGGTTTGATCATTGCCTACCTGAATATTGATGAAGTGATTCGGATTATTCGTGAGGAAGATCAGCCTAAACCAGTGTTGATGGAACGTTTTGGTATTGATGAGATTCAGGCCGAAGCCATTTTAGAACTCAAGCTACGTCATCTGGCCAAGCTTGAAGAAATGGAACTGCGCCGCGAACAGGAAGAGCTGGAAGCTAAAGCTGCCGTGATTCGTGAACAGCTGGCGAATCCTGAGTCTTTAAAAACTTTGATCATCAATGAACTAAAAGAAGATGCCAAGAAATTTGGGGATGATCGTCGTTCTCCAATCGTGCAACGTGCCGAAGCCGCTGCTATTGATGAAACTGAAATGCTGCCAGCGGATCCTGTAACGGTAGTATTGTCTGAAGCGGGCTGGATTCGCTGTGCTAAAGGGCATGAAGTGGATGCTGAAAATCTGAATTTCCGTGCGGGCGATCAGTATCTCAGTCATGCCCAAGGTAAGTCTAATCAACGCGTCTATGTATTAGATGATAGTGGCCGTAGCTATGGCTTGCCAATCAATAGCCTGCCATCGGCACGAGGACTCGGTGAACCGTTGAGTTCAAAACTTTCTCCGGCAAGTGGAGTTGGTTTCAAGCAGGTATTGGTGGCTGAAGATGATGCAGAAATCCTGGCAGTCAGCAGCAAAGGTTATGGATTTAAAACCCAAGCCAAGCAGTTGGATACCAATGCCAAAGCTGGTAAGGCTTTCCTGAATCTATCTGAAGGTGCACAGGTCATGAACCTGCAACCGCTGGAAGATGCAACTCATGTTGCACTACTCAGTTCAGCTGGTCGTCTGCTGATTGTTGATCTGTCGGAATTACCTGTATTGAATAAAGGTAAAGGTAATAAATTGATACAACTTGAAGATAAAGATCAAATTTTATCCATGACAATATTAAAACTTGATGAAATAATTCAAGTGCTTGCAGGACAGCAACAATTAAAACTTAAAGGGGATGACCTGCAAAAATATATTGGGAAACGAGGCTCTAAAGGAACCCTGTTACCACGTGGATATCAAAAAGCAAATAAACTGTTGATTCAAAGATAATACTAGCATCCATGAATCGAAATACGTTATATATGAGTAACGATTCGACAAATGGATGCAATGTTGCACATATACAAGTCTAAAAAATGACGTGCAGCATTGAAAAAAACAGTTGAACTACTAAGGATTATGATTGGAGAGATTGGCATTATGGAAAAAATTTGGTTCGCTGAATACCAAAAAACAGGGATTCCAGAAACTGTAGAATTACCAGCAGAAAATACATCTCTGGTTGATATTTTTGAACGCAATTTCCAAAAATTTGGCTCACGTGATGCCTTTATCTTTATGGATAAGACTTTAACGTTCAATGAGTTGGAAGAAGCTAGTCGTAAATTCGCAGCATATTTACAAAGTTTGGGTCTGGCAAAAGGCACACGTGTTGCCGTAATGATGCCAAACGTTCTTCAGTATCCGGTCGTAGCATTGGGGGTGTTCCGCGCTGGTTTAGTACTGGTGAATGTAAATCCACTGTATACATCACGTGAGCTTGAGCATCAGTTAAAAGATTCTGGTGCTGAAGTTCTCGTCATTATTGAGAACTTTGCCAGCGTTTATCAGTCAATTATTGGCAAAACGCCTGTGAAGCACGTCGTGGTTGCTTCTGTGGGTGACATGCTGGGTGCTTTAAAAGGTACTTTGGTGAACTTTGTATTGCGTTCAGTACGTAAGCAGATTCCGGCATGGGATATTCCAGGCCACATCAAGTTCAATGCAGCCCTGAATAAAGTTAACCCAAGCAACTATAAACGCCCTGAATTGACTTTAAGTGATACTGCTGTACTTCAGTACACAGGTGGTACTACTGGTGTTTCTAAAGGTGCTGAACTGACCCATCGTAACTTGGTTGCTAACCTGTTGCAGTGTGACGGTATCTTCCAGAGCAAATTCGGTGCGCAAGATGGCCAGCCAGATGACCGTATTTTCTGTGCTTTACCGCTTTATCACATCTTTGCTTTCATGGTCTGTGCACTTTACGGCATGTATAAAGGTCAGGCGAACGTTCTGATTCCTAACCCGCGTGACCTGCCTGCGGTGATGAAAGAATTACGTAAATACCAGCCAACATTCTTCCCTGCTGTGAACACGCTGTTTAATGCGCTTGTAAACAACGAAGAGTTCAAGCAACTGGATCATAGCCGTTTAAAAATGGCGATGGGCGGTGGTATGGCTGTTCTGCCTTCTACTGCAGAAGCCTGGAAGAAAATTACTGGCACTAACATCATTGAAGGTTATGGCCTGTCTGAAACTTCTCCAGTAGCAACTGCGAACCCACCGGCATCTGAAGCATTTAGCGGTACGATTGGTATTCCGTTACCTTTGACTGAAGTTGCAATTCTGGATGATGACGGTAATGAAGTTGCACTCGGTGAGCAGGGTGAAATCTCAATCCGTGGTCCACAGGTGATGAAAGGCTATTGGAACCGTCCGGATGAAACCGATAAAGTGATGGTAAATGGCTTCTTCCGTACCGGTGATATCGGTGTTATGGATTCACGTGGTTACATCAAAATCGTTGACCGTAAGAAAGACATGATTCTGGTCTCTGGCTTCAACGTTTATCCTTCTGAAATTGAAGAAGTCGTTGCAAAACATCCAAAAGTACTGGAAGTGGCTGCAATTGGTGTACCAGATGAAAAATCAGGTGAAGTGCCAAAACTGTTTGTGGTGAAGAAAGACCCTTCATTGACGACTGAAGAAGTTCTGGCATTTGCAAAAGAAAATCTGACCGGTTATAAACGCCCACGTTATGTTGAATTTATGGATGAATTACCAAAATCTAACGTAGGCAAAATCCTGCGTAAAGATCTACGTAAGACTGCATAAATCCTGCAATAAAAAAAGCGCCTGAGGGCACTGCTGTCCCATAGTTTGCTTTAAATAAAAAAACCTGAGTCCTAACAGTTAAAATATGAGTGCAAACAAACACTTTAACGACCAGGATTCAGGTTTTGTCACATCAGAATACCGTATTTCATGA
>NZ_VOZV01000044.1:0-19189 GCF_013419565.1 Acinetobacter sp. YH12072
TCAAAGTAGCATAAATTTCGTATCTTTCATCTTGAGAAAGTTGGGTGTATTTCTTCATTGTGTGCTTTCCAATTGCGAGTTGAAAAAGTCTAATGATTCTATGAATACACCTAACTTTTTCAACTAACTACAAATGTGTTGCACTTGGGATTTGAATCCACGATTATATTTTTTTACTTGGATTGAATCATAATCTTTAGACCAAAGGTATTCAAGAGTTTCATCATTGATTCCAGAGTCGGATTACTATCGGGTTGTTCCATTTTCTGCAAAGTCTGAGGTGCTATTTTTGTGATTTTAGCCATTTCATTTAAGGTCAGATGCAGCTCAGTACGGATATAACGCGCAACTTTATAAAATGGCCAGTCAGGATTGTGATTAATCATCTCTAATACTTCATGACGTTTTTTCATCTGCTCAATCGCGGTCATCGGTTTATAGCGCTTATCCATGGGCTAGCTCCTGAATCTGCTGGCATATATTTTCAATCCGGTACTGACTATTCTGCAAAATTTCCTCAGAGATCTGCAGTCTGTGCATTTCAGCCATTAATCCTTGATAAAGAGGCAATTGCTTGACAAATTCTGACTGGATTTCTTGATGTTCAATGCCCGTTTGTTCTGTAATCTGCTCAATCACCGAGCGCCATATTGGCATGCCGCCATGATCATCTTTTTCCCAGCGGGTAGTTCGTGCAATACCATCCGGATGTAACCACATTGGAGCGAAATCAAACAGGGGAGAGAGTCGGATGGTTCCATCATTAAAACGTTGAATCGCTGTATTGCGGGTATGATTATCTTTATTGCCTAAAGCCACATTGGCTAAATCCCGTTTCAAATATTCGAAAATTTCCGGTTTAGGATCTGTACAGCATTCCATCAGTAAAGCACATACCTGATTATGGGTCATTCTTACCCCAAAGCCTGCTTTATTGCTCAACGAAGCAAGGCTTTCCTGTGCAATTCTGTCTACTTTGTTATCTACAATTTTCCGGTCAAATCTTGGAATAAACAGGGTTTTGCCATGCAATTCCAGCTCAGCATAAACCCTTAAATCCAGATACTGGGCAATCTTCATATAAAGTGCTTCATGCTGCAGGATGCTTTCCAGACTTTGATCATTGCCACGGCTGAATTTAACCAGCCAGTGTTTGGCTGCCATTTCATCTGAAAGGGTATGATCCAGATAAAATAACCCATCATGGCCTTGGGTTAGTAATAGTTTTGGCCATTCACCCTGAACGCCAGAAGAACCTGCAACAAATAATCCATAGGAGGCCAGCGATTCTATAAATTTTTCTTTTCTTTCAATGATTTCGCTTAGGCTAAAACCCACATTCTCTTGCACCGGGAAATGCGCCTGCAGCCATTCAAAAGCTTCTTTCACTCGGAGGTTGCCAATGGGATTACCTGCTCCTGCTTTTAGCAAAAACCAGTCTGCCTGTTCCTGCATATTTTCGGAAAAATCTAATTGATTCAGCAGTTCTTTACGGCCGTATCCTTGAGGCAAAAGATCCATCAAAAATGCTGGCCATTGCTTTTGTAAGTTATTTTGGACATTGACTGGAAACTGATACGAAAGCGCATGTCCATCTCTCACGTCCATATGCGAGATTGCATACTCGAAAAGATAGGAAGTACGGGTCGATGCTCTCCAGCCAGCTTCATGGCTGTCTATAAGCTCGACGATCGCGCAATCTGACCATTCATTATCTTGAAAGATCTGTAGTGTACAGTAATAATCCATATTTATATTAAAATAGAATAATAGGTGTTGTTCTAAGCATTATATTATTATTTTAGTAAAAAAATAAAGATTTAAGATGAGATTGCCCTCTAAGCTTAGATGAATCGTAAGTAACTTGGATTTCTATGCAAATAAAATCACACAATTTCTTAAAAAGCGGACATTTCTATTTTGGAGTTACATGTTTTGTTATTCACCAATTAAAATGTCTATGCGATAAACCATTTAAAATGTCCTATTTTTAACTCAGAGAGTCAAGGACAGGATTTAACTTTCTTTGTTCAATGACAGCTTTTTGATCTTTACGGCTCGGTGTATTTTTATTTGTTCTTGAGCGTTTATTCTGTTTTTCCAGTTCTTCATGCTGTTGCTGGATATGGGCTAATACAGCACCTAAACGTTTATTCTCAACGACAGCATTCTGTTGTAATTTCGCCAATTTATTGAAGATACTGTAGTTGAGCTTTCGTCCTTCATGCATGAAGGCGATCGTTCCATCTGGATATTCTAGAAATAAAATATATTGCCCAACTAACTTACGATTCTGTGGTGTAGGCTCAAGTAGATAAATACATTTGTCGTACGTGATGGTAAGGTTCTTGGTCACTTTACGTGGTTCTTGCCAAGTAAAAATATCATCTAAATCAGTCGTAGATTCAGTCAAAGGGCGATGTAAATTCTTTGGGTTTCTCGCACATTTGGCAAACTTCTGATTAAAATGCTCAATGAAGCAGGGCAACCATGCGTTGGCTTCAGCAATTAAGCCAATACCTTCCAACCGCATTTCTTTAATCAGCCGATCTTGCAGTGTTCTATTTGCTCGTTCTACACGGCCTTTGGCTTGTGGGGAGTTGACAAAGATAATATCGATATTTAATTCGTTCAGAACCCGGCCAAATTGCGTCAGTTGTACATCCTGACTAGATTTCTAGTTGACTCTAAATACAGAATGTTTGTCACTGTAAAAGGCTAAAGGCTTGCCGTATTGCTCAATGTAGGCTCTGGTAGCAAGCATGTAATCAAAGCTGGTTTCAGCCTCACAAAAGCGCAGGTGTAACAACTTACCTGTGGCATCATCAATATAAACCAGCAAGCAACATTTCGAAGCTCGACCTTCGAACCAATCATGATATGAACCATCAATCTGGATCAATTCACCAAAGCAATCCCGGTTATATCGAGGCTGATATGGGCGTTTCAGACGCTTGGATCGAGGAATCCAGAGTTCATTGGCTGTCATCCATCGACGCAGCGTTTCTACAGGAATATCTAGAGCAAACATGCTGCTGAGTTTCTCATGAGCCAAAGTAGGACCGAATCCCAGCAGATGTTCAGAAATAATGGAAAGGCACTTTGATTTTAACAAGTCATCATGACGATGATGTCCAGGCTGACCTCGGCTTGCATGGGATAAAGCGGCCAGACCACCTTGATTAAACTTCTGTAATAACCGAGTGATTTGACGTGTTGAAAGATTTAAAAGTTCTGCAGCACGGACTTGAGTAATACGTTGATCTCGAACATCTTGGAGAACAGCAAGACGTTGAATTTCTTTGTCAGACATAGTGATCAGCATCTATATTCATATCCAGTCCATGATGGTCTGACCATCATAAACTAGACATTTTTATTGGTGAGAATATAGACACTTTAAATGGTTTCTAACAATTTGATTTCGTATAATATTGATTATGTTAAATAGACGAATTTCGGTATTAAATTCATTAATATTGATATAAATTAAATTATACATTATGTGTTGTCAATTTCTTCTTAAAAAATAGAGTTTTCCAATCACTATTATGAGAATGAGTTTGTAAATACAGACTCATTTCCTATCGCTATAAATATTAAAAATAGCTACATAGAGTTTATCTCTAGCTTATTCAAATTTGTCTTTGAAATTAGGCGTTACTACGGATGAACAATAATTTTTACAGCAGACTCATTATTATGAATCAATGTTTCAAAGCCTTTAGAAACAAGATCATCTAATGCAATCCGTTGGGTAATAAAAGGTTCTAGATTAATCTTACCTTGCTCAACCAAACGAATAGTTTCCTGATGGTCATTGACGTAAGCTATCGTGCCACGAATATCTAGCTCTTTCATCACCACACTATGCACATTAATTGTGGCAGGATGGCTCCAAATAGAAACGATAACGACTACACCAGTTGGTTTCATTGCTGCAACGAGTGTATCCATGACTTTATTGACACTACTACATTCAAAAGCAACATCTACACCGCGGTCTTGAGTAATTTTCATTACTTCATTTACCACATCAACCTGAGATGGATCCAATACATAATCGGCAACACCAGCCTCTATCGCTTTTTCTTTACGTTTTGCACTCAGTTCAGTGATGATAACCGTAAGACCTTTAGCCTTTAAAATAGCAGATAAAAGTAAGCCTATTGGGCCTGCTCCACCAACCAGTGCGATATCGCCAGCTTTTGCGCCACTTCTGACATAGGCATGATGACCGACAGATAAAGGTTCTATCAATGCTGCTTGGTCTAAAGGAATATCATTTGAAATAGGATGTACCCAACGCCGCTGAACTGCAATTTTTTCAGAAAGACCACCACCGCGTCCGCCTAAACCAATAAAGTTCATATTTTTTGATAAATGATACTTATCATTGGGGCCAGTCGGGACATCATCCGCAATAATATAGGGTTCAACTACGACATGTTGTCCAATTTGGATATCGTCTACACCTTCACCAACTGCATAAACTACGCCTGAAAATTCATGTCCCATTGTTACAGGTGCAGATTCTCCCGAAATTGGATGTGGATGACCACAAGGTGGAATAAAAATAGGGCCTTCCATGAATTCATGTAAATCTGTACCGCAAATACCGCACCATGCAACTTGAATTCCAACTGTGCCTGGAAGTACTTTCGGTTCAGGGATATCTTCAATTCGAATATCCCCTCGGTCATAAAAACGAGCTGCTTTCATTGTGTATTCCTTATGTTGATATTAACGGTAAACCATTCCACCATCTGTCAAAATAGACTGACCTGTAATATAGTTTGCATCCTCGCTGGCTAAAAATGCAACTAATGCAGCCACGTCATCTGGTGTTTCAGCACGTCCTAAAGCAATACCATCTACATATTTTTTATACGTTTGACCAATTGGTGCACCTGTAATTTCAGAGAACCGCTGATCTATTTCGACCCACATGTCTGTACCAACAACACCCGGACAATAACTATTTACAGTAATTTCAACACTAGCATATTCTTTAGCCGCAGCTTGCGTCAATGCACGAACTGCAAATTTCGTTGCCGAATAAACACCGAGTAAAGCAAAGCCTTCATGACCTGCTATTGAGCATGCATTAATAATTTTTCCAGCCTGTTGGCGTTGTTTAAATTTATTTGCTGCGGCTTGAATCCCCCAAAGTACACCACCGACATTGATGTTCATAATTTGGTTAAATTCACTCGGCGTTACTTCTGCCAAAGCTTTGACTTGTGCAATACCTGCATTATTAATCATGATATCAAAGCCATTAAGTGTCGATTCTGCATGATTAATAGCGTCACTGATTTGTATTGGATCTGAAATATCCGCAATAAATGTGGTGGCTTTTACGCCAAAGGCTTCAACCTCTTGTTGAACAGTATTTAACTTTTCTTGATGAAGATCGACCAAGGCAATATGTACACCTTCTTGTGCTAAACGTAAGGCAATACCACGTCCAATGCCTTGTGCCGCACCCGTAATTAAAGCAACTTTGTTGTTTAAACCTCTAGGCATGTTGCGACTCCTTAAATATGGATTGCACGTTGCATCGCCGACAAGACCGACTCATGCATCGCCTCAGACAAAGTAGGATGAGGGAAAATGACCTGTGCTAAGCTTTCATCCGTCGCTTCTAGGTATTTTGCGATGGCAAAACCCTGAATATGTTCGGTAACTTCATGTCCAACCATGTGAGCACCTAACAATTCACCCGTTTCCTGACTAAAAATAGTTTTAATGAATCCTGCGCTATCACCCAAAGCCAATGCCTTACCATTGGCTTGCAAAGGAAACTTACCCACATTGATATTCAAGCCCGCAGCTTTCGCTTTCTGTTCTGTCAAACCAATACTGGCCACTTGCGGATGGGTAAAAATACAGCCCGGAATTTGTGTACGATCTAAAGCATGTACATGATCTAAACCTGCAATTTTCTCCACACAAAGAATAGCCTCGTGACTGGCCTTGTGTGCCAAACACGGTGCGCCTGCAACATCGCCAATTGCATATACGCCCACAATATTAGTTTTGCACCATGAGTCGACTTTAATAAAACCATTCTCTAATTCGACACCTAAAGCTTCTAGGCCAAGATTTTCAGCATTTGGTTTCACGCCAATAGCTGAAAGCACCTTTTCAACAGTAATGATTTGTACACCTGTGGCAGTTTCAATATGACAATGTACTTGAGCCTGATCAGTTTCTATTTTTTTTACAGTCGCTTCGGTTAAAACCTGCATACCCTGCTGTTCAAATTGCTTTTGTACATACTTCGCAACTTCAATGTCTTCGCTAGGAAGAATCTGCTTTGCAATATCAACCAAGGTGACTTGGCAGCCTAAGTCTTGGTATAGGCTTGCAAACTCACTGCCTATAGCACCCGAACCAATGACCAGTAAAGATTTTGGTAATTGTTCTGGAACTAAAGCCTCTTTATAACTCCAGACCTGATGGCCATCTACAGGAATATGAGGCAAATTGGCCGCACGTGCGCCTGTTGCGACAATAATATGCGGTGCAGAAATCTGCTGTTTTTGACCATTCGCATCTGTAAGCTCTAATTGCTCTTTGGCAATAAACTGGGCTGCTGCGTTAAAAACAGTGATTTGATTTTTTTTCAATAGTTGACCGATACCTTGCACCAGTTGCTCAGAAACCTGTCTGCTATGATGGACCAGTTTTTGAATATCAAAATCAATCGCGTTAAGCGTAAAGCCAAACTGCCCTGCATGTTTGAACTGCTGCGCAAGCACAGCCCCGCTCAATAATGCCTTGGTTGGAATGCATCCCCAATTAAGACATACTCCGCCTAAGTGTTGTTTTTCAACGATTGCCGTTTTTAATCCCAGTTGCGCTGCGCGAATCGCAGCGACATATCCTCCAGGACCAGCACCAATAACCACAAGATCAAATTGTGTATCTGACATGACTATTCCTCCTACACCAAAATTAATGCAGGATTTTCGACAAACTGCTTAAATGCCGATAAGAATTGAGCACCCAACGCACCATCAATGACACGATGATCACAAGACAATGTTGCGGTCACCATTTCACGAACAACAATCTCATCATTTTCAACTACAGCACGTTTCTCTGCTGCACCTAAGGCTAGAATTGCACCTTGAGGCGGGTTAATAATGGCATCAAACTGTTGAATACCAAGCATGCCCAAATTGGAAATACTGAAACTGCCCCCTTGAAACTCATCAGGTGCCAATTTTCCAGTTTTGGCACGTGTCGCCAGATCACGCATATCATTGGAAATTTGCGCCAAAGATTTACGGTTCGCTGCTTTAATAATTGGCGTGATCAGTCCATTTTCGATGGCTACAGCAACCGAAATATCAGCCTGTTCAAACTGTAAAATCTGCTGATTCTCTTCATCAAACTGAACATTAACTTGTGGAACTTTAATCAGTGCAGCAGCAGCAGCTTTAATCAGCATATCGTTAATGGACAGTTTGACTTGCGGTACAGTACTGTTAATTTGCTGACGCAAAGCCTGAACCGACTCAACATTTAAGTCTATCGTTAAGCGAAAATGTGGTGCATTGCGTTTTGCCGCTTGTAGCCGTGCAGCGATTGCTTTACGCATACCATTCATAGCTACGGTGGTGAATTTTGCTGACTCTGTTGGATGCGCATACTCAGTATGTTGAGCTTGTACAGGATTTTCCCGTTGATATACAGCTTCAACATCTTCCTTACAGACTCGTCCACGTGAACCCGATGCACGACAATCATGCAAATTAATGCCCCATTGTTTTGCCAAACGGCGAGCAACAGGTGTTGCTAGAACATCACTATCATCTGCTTTAGATTTCGCGGCTTTCGTACTAGCTTGATGACGTACATCTGGCCAAGAACCACCAGCAGCTTGAACTGCGGCCTGAATATCTTGAACACTGATACGGCCTTCACGTCCAGAACCCGTAATCTGAGCCAAGTTTACATTATGCTTTTCAGCCAATTTCAAGGCATGTGGCGTTGCAAAAATATCATCACTTTGTTGGTAGCCTTGTAACTCATCAGGAATAGAATATCCGCCCTGAGTCACCGCTTTTGATCCATTACCAACACTGTTCTGTTTAGGAGCAGCTTGTACTTTGGTTTCAACTTGAGCCACATCGACTTTTTCAGGAACCGCTGCTACCGCTTTATTTCCAGTTACAGCAGGTGTTCCACCTAAAGACTGTGCAAATGCTTCAACTTCTGCATCGGAAACTTGGGCGTCTGCACAAATTGCAATGATTCCACCTACGACCAGTGTGTCACCATCGTTAGCAATAATTTTTCGTAGCAGGCCATCAAAAGGTGCCTCCAATACATTGACGATTTTTGTGGTTTCAATTTCACAAATTTCCTGTCCTTTACTAAATTGGGTACCTTCCTGAATCAGCCATTGGGCAATCGTACCCTCTTCCATGGACAAACCCCATTTTGGGATTTCTAAAGTTTTAATTTCGCTCATCCTAAGCCTCCAACGTCTTGCGTACAGCCTGTTCGATGCGTTCTACACTAGGTAGCCATTCTTTTTCTAGTACTGGTGAAAATGGTACGGGTGAGTGTGGTGGAGTGACTAATTCGATTGGTGCTTTAAGATAATGAAAGCCTTTCTGGGCAATAAGCGCAGCCACATCATGTCCGAAACCACAACGTGCTGCTGATTCATCTACAATCACCACACGACCTGTTGAAGCTACTGACTCTAAAATGCCATCTTCGTCTAATGGTGAAATGGTTCTAGGGTCAACCACTTCAACCGAAATGCCTTCTTTTGCGAGCTTATCAGCGACTTCATTGGCACGATGCACCATCAAACTTAAGGCAATAATGGTGATATCTGTGCCTTCACGGGTGTAATTTGCGACACCAAAAGGAATAGTGTAGGACTCATCTGGCACTTCGCCCTTAATGTCGTACAACAACTTGTGTTCACAAAAGACTACTGGGTCGTCATCTCGAATGGCTTGAATCAACAACCCTTTTACATCATAGGCACTTGAAGGCACCACCACTTTTAAACCAGGCACTGAGGCAAACACGTTATATGGCGACTGAGAATGCTGCGCTGCTGCGGAAAAACCTGCACCAATCATGCCACGTACAACGAGTGGCGCTTTGGCTTTGCCGCCAAACATGTAGCGAAATTTAGCTGCTTGGTTATACAGCATGTCATAACACACGCCGTAAAAATCCATAAACATTAAATCTGCCACAGGTCTTAAACCCGTTGCAGCAGCACCTGCCGCCATACCAATAATCGCTGATTCTGTAATTGGAGTATCAATGACTCGTTCAGAACCAAATTCAGTCCATAAGCCTTTGGTTACACCAAGTACACCGCCAAAACCTTCCAGCTTATTATCATCGGTATTTTTACCACCATGTCCACCACGAACATCTTCACCGACCACAATGACACTTGGGTCTCGGCGCATTTCTAATTCAATTGCTTCTTTAATCGCGTTTCGATAACTTTTATTTGGCATTTTTCTACTATTCCTTTAGTAAGAGACGTATACATCGGTAAGTAACTGAGAAACTTCTGGGTACTTAGCTGCACGTGCCTTTGCAACGGCATCGTCTACATTGGCTTTAGACTGAGCGTCAATCGCATCGAGCTTGGCTTCGTCAATTTTGTCTTTGACTTTTTCGCGGAATATTTTCAATGGATCTTTATGTTCTTTGACATAATCCAGTTCTTCTTTAGAACGGATAAGCCCTGGATCACCTTCAAAATGTCCATAAAATCGGTTGGTTACCGTTTCAATCACACTCGGACCTTCACCACGGCGGGCACGTTCAATGGCTTTTTGTGCAACTTCATACACAGCAAAAAAGTCTGTTCCATCTACTTTTTCAGCGGGTAAGCCAAAACCTGCTGCTCGGCCTGCAATATCTTTACTGCCTACGGCATAATCATGTGCAGTACCTTCACCAAAACCGTTATTTTCAAAAACAAAAATGACAGGAAGCTTTAACACAACAGCCATATTAATGGCTTCAAAAGTTAAGCCCTGATTTGAACCGCCATCACCGGTAAAAGATAGACCAATCCCACCATTTTTGAGTGTTTTAGCACTTAAAGCTGCCCCAATAGCCAAAGGTGGACCACCACCCACAATACCGTTTGCACCGAGCATGCCTTTATCTAAGTCCGCAATGTGCATTGAGCCGCCTTTACCACGACACAAACCATCATCTTTGCCAAAAATTTCTAGCATCATGGCGTGAATGTCACAGCCCTTTGCAATACAATGTCCGTGACCACGATGTGTTGAGGTAATGAAGTCCTTATCTGTTAAATTTTCACAGATCCCTACGGCAACAGCTTCCTCACCGCTATAAAGATGGATGAAACCTGGGATATCACCTGTATTGTTTTCATCGTGAAGTCGATCCTCAAATTCACGAATGTCGCGCATTCTTTTGTATGCTGCTAGCAATTGCTCTTCCGTTAATTGCATATATTTATTCCTTATTAACTACGCTTAAAAGAAAATCCCAAATTGAATAACTGGATTTTTAAATCGTATATTTATATAAGAATATTTTTATTTAATTTCATATTAGACTAAAAAAATATAATGCATAAAAACATAAGATAAACATTAAAAACAATGGTTTATAAAATTAAGAAATTTGTAAATTTTTTAATATTATTCAGCTATATACAAAAACAAACCTTTAACCAACCTTTGTTTTATATGATAAGTTTTTTGCCCTGTTTTAATATTATTAATGCATTTAAAGCAGCTTATTTAATATCAGGCTCAATATTAATTATTTTAAACGACGGAGTGTTTGAAATGGATTTAAATAACCCAGTATTAACTGGAAAGAAGCTACGTGGCGCTAAAAAAATGGCGCGTATTCCAATTAAAGTTGTTCCAACGGAAACGATACCGAAAAAGCCAGAATGGATCCGGACTAAAATTAGTCGACCTGAGGAAGTCCAAATCATTAAGGATTTATTAAGACAACAAAAACTACATACCGTTTGCGAAGAAGCAGCTTGTCCTAACTTGCCGCAATGTTTCGGTAGTGGAACAGCAACATTCATGATTATGGGAGATATCTGTACTCGACGCTGTCCATTCTGTGATGTCTCGCATGGCCGTCCTAATGCCTTAGATATTAACGAGCCACTGCATTTGGCTGAAACAGTGAAGAATCTAAACTTAAAGTATGTTGTGATTACTTCCGTTGACCGAGATGATTTAAAAGATGGCGGTGCACAGCATTTTGCAGATTGCATTCGAGAAATTCGTCAAACTAGTCCAGACACTTTGATTGAAGTTTTGGTTCCTGATTTTCGTGGTCGCGCAGATATTGCACTTAAAATTCTGAGCAAAAATCCACCTGATGTCTTTAATCACAATATTGAAACCGTGCCACGCCTGTATAAAGCCATGCGACCAGGCGCTGACTATCAGCATTCATTGAATTTACTTAAGAAATTTAAACACTACTGCCCTGATATCCCAACGAAATGTGGTTTGATGGTGGGTTTAGGAGAGATTAAAGCTGAGGTTATTGCGTTATTAAATGATTTGAAAGATTATCAAATTGATTATGTCACAATCGGCCAATACCTACAGCCATCCAAATCACATGCGCCAATTCATCGTTTTGTTACATTGCAAGAGTTTAAACATTATCAAACTCATGGAGAGCACTTAGAGTTTAAGAATATTTGGAGTGCACCATTAGTGCGATCGAGTTATTTTGCTGACCGCCAGTATTATGGTGAGGCTGTACCTGTGCCCTACGTGCGTGAATGACATTTTCATCATTTAAAGGATCCTATTTATCAACATAATGGTTACTTTTATTAACACTTCAGATAAAAATAGTCATTTCCAGTCCATAACAACACTTTTAAAGTAGCTAAAAGGCTGGTAAAACCCAAAAAAGGTTATTTAACGAATCCAAGAAAAAATGATTTGGTACACGAAAGAAAAGATTGAATGAGTATAGATCTGGAAATTGATTTCTGAAGTTTAAAGATATTACAGTCTAATCATAAAGGAATATGATATGAACCTGTTCAATACAGCACCAGCAAAAAAGCTGCAAACAACACATTTAATTAATCAGCATATTGTTCAGGCTGCACCCGTTTTGGCTTTGCCTCAAGAAGATCAGACTTCCCTATTCCGCCGCTCTATTCAGCATAATTATGCCGATTTATTAAGAATTGCTGATGATTCCGATATGGCAATTGGTCTTACAGATCACCATGGTACTCTGTTATGGACCTGGAGTAGTTCCGCGATGCTTTCTTCTGCTGAACAGGTACATTTTATTGAAGGTGGCCATTGGTCAACGCAGGCGGTTGGGACCAATGCGATTGGTATGACATTAAATAGTCAAACATCAAGTTGTGTATATTCTCATGAAAACCAAATGGACAGCGTTCGTGATTGGGTTTGTTATGCAGCACCTATCTGGGATCCGACTTCAGGTCAATTTCATGGCATTGTCAATCTTTCCACAAAATATAAAAAACATACCCCTCTAGGCATTCTTGCTGTGGAACGCTGTGCAGACTTAATACAGCGAGCAATAAAATTTGAACAGAAAAATTTTTTATACATTAAAGCGCTAGGTTCGCCCTGGGTTCAATTTAATGGGCATACTTTGAACTTGACTCACCGTCAAATTGAAATACTTTGCATTTTAGCTTTGTATCCGTACGGGATTGGTTTAGAAGAGTTACACTATGCCCTTTATGGTGAGCGTAATGTCAGCCTAAAAACCCTAAAGGCTGAGCTTTCACAACTTCGTAGCCTATTACCTCATTCAATTGAGGCTCGGATTTATAGGCTTACCTGTGAAGTCCAATGTGATTTTTTACGTGCTGAACAATCATTAAATGCAAATCTTATTTCGAGTACATTCTCGCTATATAAAGGTAGCTTTTTATCTAAATCAGAAAGCCCTTTACTCAGTACTTGGAGACATTGTTTTGATGCCCGTTTAAGCCAGTTGATTTATCAAATAAAGGATACCGATCAATTATTACGGATTATTGGGCAAACACATGATCGTATTGATGCGGTACAGCGTTTATTAGAATTATTACCACAGGACAGCAACTACCGTAATTATTTTTCAAATCTGATTTAAATTTGATTTGTTGCTTCAACTCTAAAGTTTTATTGAATAAGGTTTTATTGTGTAGCAGATAGAAATTGTTCATCTAAAGATCTTTATTGTGTTTGAATTGGCCAGTTTGAAATAATGGCTCACTGAAAGCCCAGCCTGACCACCATCGACAATAACGATATTAAAATGTGATTTTAAGCATGTTGATTTAAATTTGCATAGTAGATTCATAAACTTGCACAAGTAAAATTGCGGATTTTATTAAGATAACTATTTAATATTAATATTAATTATTTATTAAAAAAAATTATGAACTAGACTTTAGGTGAACATAAGTTAAACACATAACAAATGATAATAAATTCATTGATATAGATAAATGACTGAGAGCTTTAATTGCAAGTTTTCTTAAATTATTAAGCTAGATATAGCTGGCTAACTATTTGATTGAATGAATTAAAAATAATACCTTAACAGAATCAATCCGGTACTAACTTTGTACTGGTTGTTAGTACCTCATTGTAAATTTCCCTTCTCCATTCTTGTCTTTAAATTGACATCAAGTCGTCATAGCTTTGTCATTTTTTAGTGTTGAGATAACCCTATAAATTTAAAAGATTGAATGAGGACGAAATATGGCAGGGTTATCGATCTGGCATGTACTAATTTTTGCGATTGTAGTGATCTTACTTTTTGGTACTTCTAAACTAAAAAATCTAGGAAAAGATGTAGGTGGTGCAATCAAGGACTTTAAGAAATCTGTCCGTGAAGAAGAAGAAGCCGAGACCGCCCAACTTCAACAGCCTCGCAATATTGATGCGGAAGTTAAATCCAGCGAGAGTTCAATCAAGAATTAAGGTATTGCCATGCTCAATATTGGAATGACTGAGCTGCTGGTCTTTGGGGTAACTGCCTTGCTGGTTCTTGGACCGGATAAGTTACCTGAAGCGGTACGGTTTATAGGTAAATGGTCGGCCAAACTCAAAAGGGTCGCCAGCAATATACAAAATGATCTTGACCGTGAATTGCGACTGTCGGAACTACGTGAGCAAATGCAAAGCGAGCTGAAACGTATTCAGGAATTAGAGACCAAAATGCAGGCACAAATGGCCAATATTAATGTACTGAATCAGCCCATCATTAAAAATTCAGAACAATATGTATTGGACCATGAGCTGACTTATCAATTGATTAATGGGCCAGTTTCTCCTGTCCATCTACCGCCAACCCAGCTCAATAGAGCTATAAAACAAGAAAAAAATTATTCTGATATAAAGGTGGCCGTATGAGTATTTTGCCTTCAACTCAAACCAGTAACAATACACAAAAAATTCAGTTAGAAGAAATGCCAATTACCAGACACTTAGTGATTCTGCGTAAGCATCTTTTTAAAATCGTGGGTGTACTTTTGGGGCTATTCTTATGTTTATTGCCTTTTGCGACCCAAACTTATCAGCTGTTATCGGAACCTTTACGTGCTCAGTTACCGGAAAGTTCCACCATGATTGCAACAGATGTGACTGCGACTTTCATGGCCCCGTTTAAATTGAACTTTTTTATTGCTTTACTCATTGCAATGCCTTTTATCTTGTATCAACTTTGGGTTTTTATTAGGCCGGCATTATATGCAAAAGAAAAAAGTCTGGCTTTACCCCTATTCATCAGCAGTATTGTCCTTTTTTATTCTGGTATTGCTTTTGCCTATTTAATCGCTTTACCTTCTATCCTTCATTTTTTTATCAGCGTATCCCCTGAGACTGTCGCGCCGATGACCGATATCAATAGTTATCTGGCCTTTTGTTTAAAACTGTTTTTAGTGTTTGGATTTACGTTTGAAATTCCTATTATCACGTTATTACTCATTCTGATTGGTATTGTCAGTACACAGACTTTGGTGGAAAAAAGGCGGTTTATTGTGGTGGGTTGCTTTTTTGTTGCCATGTTTGTGACACCACCCGATGCCTTATCCATGATTATGCTCGCTGTGCCAATGTGGTTATTATTTGAATTAGGTTTGGCGGCAGGAAAATGGATAGAAAAGTGATGTCTAGACATAACTGAATAATAATAAAAAGAACACAAAATAAAAAAACTACTCTCTAAGCAGCTTTAGCTGCTTTTATTTTTAGCATATAAATCAATGTGATATTTAATAAATATGCAGTATTAGCTTCATCTGACTGTCATATTTAAACGCTAATTTATTCCTGACTTTAAAACAATCAAACCTTAGTTGTGGGATTAAAACAATGACAGATTACCTACCTTATGATGAAAATCAGGAATTGGACAATAATACTTCAGACAATCATCACTTTCGGGATATTTTAGAACAATCCATATCGCGTCGTGACTTGATTGCCAAAACTGCAAGTGGGGCTGCAGCATTGGCTCTTGCCTCTTCTTTGACTGGATGTGGGGACAACGATAATGATTCTATTGTACCGCCAACCGAGACCGCACCAAACCCGCCTGCTATTGATCCCAATACAAAACCAGAGCAACTCAACTTCACGCCAGTGGCCAAAAACTTAAATGACATCGTTACTGTGCCAGACGGTTATGAAGCCAATGTCCTGTATGCACTTGGAGATTCAATTAACCCTGCCTATCCAGATTGGGATGATAACAATATCCCGAACGGACCAAGCTTTCAGTTCCGTTCCGGTGACTGCCATGATGGAATGAGTTTTTTTGGCTTGAACATCGCTACTGGCCGCTATGACCCGACTGTGTCTGAGCACGGTCTGCTGGTCATGAACCACGAATATATCAATCCAACTTTTTTACATCCTCAAGGTCCAACAAAAGTCGATGGTCGTCGCCCTGAAGATGAAGTCATTCGTGAGACCAATGCGCATGGTGTTTCAATCGTTCATATCAAAAAAGACAATTCCAATCAAAAAGTAGAAATTGTCAAAAATTCAATTTATAACCGCCGTATTACTGCTTCAACTGTCATGAGCATTTCAGGTCCTGCGAGTGGGTCTGCCCTTCTATCTACACGTTTTTCACCAGGTGGAAAATTAACCCGTGGCACGCATAACAACTGTGGCAACGGCTATACCCCATGGGGTACCTATCTCACCACTGAAGAAAACTTTATTGGTTATTTTGTTCGTAGCAAAACTGATGATGCTAATCGTGTGCCGCAAGAAAAGCTTGCTCTGGAACGCTATGGCTTAAAAGCAGGTGCAAGCTCGCGTTATGGCTGGGAATCTGCAGTAGGTACAATTGAACCTCAGGATCTTTATGATCGCTGGAGTGCAGATGTTACTGCCGATGATGCAAGTCAGGATTACCGGAATGGTCCGAATACTTTCGGTTGGATTGTAGAAATTGATCCTGTTGATAGCCGGCAAAATCCGGTTAAACGAACGGCTTTAGGTCGCTTTGCCCATGAGGATTGCCGTGCCAGTCGGGCGCGTGAAGACGATAATCTCGCTTTCTATATGGGTGATGACTCGCGTGGAGAATATATTTATAAGTTTGTCTCTGACTACAAATGGAGCGAAAAAGACCGTAATAGGGGCTATGCAGCCGGAGATAAATACATGGATCATGGCAAGCTTTATGCCGCCAAATTCAATGCAGACGGGAGCGGTCAATGGATTGAGCTGAGTTATGGTAGCAACGGTTTAAATGAGTTGAACAGTGCCTATCCTTTTGGTTCTCAGGCAGATGTCGTGACCTTTGCTCGTCTAGCAGCAGATAGCGTAGGCGCGACTAAAATGGACCGTCCGGAATGGGTTGCGGTCAATCCTGAGAATGGAGAAGTCTATGTTACCCTGACCAATAACTCTAACCGCGGTACCACGCATGCGCTAGATGCTGCCAATCCACGTAACTATAACGATCCGGAAGGTGGCAAAGGTAATGTGAATGGTCATATTATCCGTTTACATGAAGATGCAGATACGACTACAGCTATAACGTTCAAATGGGATATTTATCTGTTTGGTGCTGAAGCCAAAATGGCACAGAACATCAACCTGTCGGGTTTAAATGATAATAATGACCTGTCTTCGCCAGATGGTATGTGGTTTGATCCCCGCGGAGTACTCTGGATTCAAACTGATGATGGTGCTTATACAGATACGACCAATTGTATGATGCTGGCTGCACTTCCTGGTAAGGTTGGAGATGGTACTCGAGCAACCACCTCTTCAGGGCAGGAAACTATTGTTGGTGCTCAAGTCACAGATCAGACTTTACGTCGTTTCCTGACAGGTCCGAAAGACTGTGAGATTACAGGTGTAACCATGACACCGGACTATAAAGCTATTTTCATTAATGTACAGCATCCTGGGGAAGATTCCCCGGCCTACAACAAACCAACCAGTCATTGGCCAGCTTCACAGACTAACTCATCTGCCACTTCTCGATCACGCTCTGCAACGGTGGTCATCACTCGCAAGGATGGTGGTGTTATTGCAGGCTAAATATTTAGCTTCTCTCAAAATGCTGGCTCAATGCCGGCATTTTTGTTTTTAATATTTGGCGGATTCAAGCGGCAAGTGCAACAGTATAAAAACCAGCCATAATATCACTGGGTGTATACCAGCCCAGTGTCTTTCTAGGACGATTATTTAGAGCAGTCTCTATCTGTTCTATCCGCTCTTTTGAAACATGATCAAACGATGAGGATTTTGGCAGATATTGTCTGATCAGACCATTCGTATTTTCATTTCTGGCTCGTTGAATAGACTTGTACGGATCTGCAAAGTAAGTCTCTATGCCTGCGTCCGTTATCCGCCTATGCTCTGAGAATTCCTTGCCATTATCAAAGGTCACACTATAGGCATGACTACTACGCAAACATGCTAAAGCACACGAGATCGTTTTAGCTGTGGTTCTCGTTTGCCCCAAATGAACAATATGTACATACAGACTCTTGCGTTCAACCAGGGTTAATAATGCTCCCTTATGATTCTTGCCTATTACAGTATCACCTTCAAAATCACCTAGGCGTTGACGTTTCTCAGTGACCTCATCACGACAATGAATACTTGTTCTATCAACAAGTTGACCTCTACGATCTGTGTTTTTATAACCCCGCTTGCGATATGTTTTCTGGTGTCTTAAATGCTGATGCAATTTTCCACCCTTAGATTTATCCTGATAAATGTACTGATAGACCCATTCAGGCGATGGGACATCTAACCAGCCACGTTGTTTCAAAGCCCCCGTAACCTGTTCAGGTGACCAATCCAGAGCAATCAGATAACGGATGTAGATTATAGCGAAATCTGTCATCTGAGATGAGGATCGATATCGTCGTTGGCTGGAGAGATGCCCAGCCTGTTTAGCCCGATAGCCACGTTGTCCTGTATTCCTTTTGATCTCACGATAAATGGTTGATCGGGAACGTCCAAGCTCTCTGGCAAGGGTGGAGATTGAAGATTTACTTTTCAAAGCAGCATAAATTTCGTATCTTTCTTCTTGAGAAAGTTGGGTGTATTGCTTCATTGTGTGCTTTCCAATTGCGAGTTGAAAAAGTCTAATGATTCTAATACACCTAACTTTTTCAACTAAATACAAATGTGTCGCACTTGGTATTTGAATCCGCGTTTCTAAATATTTGAGTTTTTTCATTTTAAGAGTTAATGAGTCAAAACAGATATTTAAATATTAAAAAGTATTTTTATATTAAATGAGTGCTCAAAAAATTTATATTTTTATTCAAATTAAATGCTAAATCCAACTTTCTTCTTTTGCAATATTTAGTACATCCTCTTTAAGTCTTTCTAGCTCTTCAAAAACTTTTGAATTAAGTTTTGGGCGAACTTTTTCAAACTTAATTTTTAATAAATTTATACTCCTTAAAAGCGTAGAAAAAATAAGTTTCTTTCGTCCTAAGTCGTCTGTGGCCTTAAAGGTCGTAGGATCTATTCTTAAGCGAAAATCCATATTTTGGCGTTTAATAGAATAATAGAGAGGTGGTCCCACTTGTTTGAACAACTAAAAGCGTATTTATAAGTGATATTCCGCTCTAGTTAAGCCACCTTGTTTTGTTGGGGTAGCTGATCATAGTAAAACTCATTTGGTGTCATTTTGT